>JBKJSX010000180.1:0-15130 GCA_046594375.1 Chitinophagaceae bacterium | reverse complement strand
TTATTATTTTCTCTTTCTGTTTTTGCGCAGGATGGCAATAAAGCTTTTGCAATTACCGGCAATGGTAAAGGAGATTTTCAATGGATGAATATCAGGCAGATCGATCTTTCTACAGGTATTGTTACAAAAAATATTTATGAAAAAGGAGTCACTAATTATCAATTTCGTGATATTACAACTGATAAACCGGTCTTAGTTTTAAGCCAACAGGAGGGACGACAGGTAAGCACCCCAGAATTTCCTACCAATACAATGGTTGCTGCAGCCGCTTATGATAAAAAGCATAACAGGTTGTTTTTTACGCCAATGTCAATAAACGAATTGCGGTGGGTTGATCTATCTTCAAAAGCCGAGAACCCCATTTTTTACACGCTTCAAAGTCCGTTATTAAGTTTTTCCAAAACAATTGACGAAGCTAATAACATTACGCGTATGACAGTTGGTGCAGATGGAAACGGGTATGCACTAACCAATGATGCCAATCATCTGATCAAATTTACAACGGGTAAAAAAGTTGTGATAACTGATCTTGGTGGTCTTGTTGATGCTTCCTCAAATAATAATATTTCAGTGCATAATAAATGCAGTAGTTGGGGTGGAGACATTGTTGCAGATGCAATGGGTAGTTTATACCTTTTTACTGCTACAAAAAGTGTTTACAAAATAAATATGGAAAACCGCATTGCTACTTATCTTGGTGGCATCACTGGTGTAAGCGGAACATACAGTTTGAACGGGGCTGCTGTAGATCAGGATGATAATGTTGTTATCAGCAGCGCCAATACTTTTGAAGGATTTTACAAAGTGAATATGAAACATCTTGCTGCTACGAAGATCAATACAACAGGACAAATTTTTAACGCCTCTGATCTTGCCAATGGAAATTTATTGTACGAAAGCCAGTTGAGAAATAGTGTAGGTGTTGCTCCATTAATTCAGAGAGAAGTGATAGGAAATCAGTTTATTTCTATCTATCCAAACCCTGTTTTCGGATCACAGTTTAAAATTACTTTCGATAATAAAGCAACCGGAGATTACACCATCACTTTAACTGATGTGCAGGGTAAAATAATTATGACAAGGAAAGTGTTTGTAAGATCTGCAGGACAGGTAGAAACTATTCAATTAAAAACAAAACCTGCCAATGGCATGTATATGATCAAAGTTAACAATGCGAATAAAAAATCTGTTTACTCTGATAAGATTGTTATTGATTAAAAAAATTTGATTATCGATTGCTTAAGCCGTTTCTGAAAAGAGCGGCTTTGTATTTTCAGGAATATTTCTTATTCTTTTATATTAAAATATTATCGATGGATATTCAAAAACAATAAGTTTGTATTGGAATAATAATTGATATTTAAGATTAAAATTATCCATTGCAGAACATAGAACCTTTTGATAACTGGCGCTATTTGTATACGTCGGAAGATGATGAGCGATCTCCATTTTATGGAAGAGAATACAGTGAATTTGAATTTACACAAACAGTTTACAACTATTATATTCACCCGCAATGGGATGAATTTGGAAGTGCAACTTTATACATAAAAATTTTAATATCTGATTATACAGAAGGGTATGCAATCATAGAAATGCTGGGCGAATGGAACGACGCCATTAACAATGATATCATGACTTTCAAAAGAGAGATTATTGATCTTCTCATTAGAGAAGGAATTACAAAATTTATTTTAATAGCGGAAAACGTTTTAAATTTTCATAGCAGCGACGATAGTTATTATGAAGAATGGTTTGAAGAAGTTACCGATGAAGGAGGATGGATCATTTGTTTAAACATGCCCCAACAAACGCAATATGATTTTAAAAAGGCAAAACTAAATCGGTATATCGAATTAATGTCCATCCCGCAATGGCGAACAATAAAGCCGGATCTCTTATTCGCTCAACTGGATAATATTTTATTGAAAAGATTAGACATATAGCTGTCTTAATTTTTTTCTTTTTCCTAATTTCTCATTTCCTATTTTTTATAAACTTCCTGTAGTATTTTTGCGTATCTGAAATTAATCCAACGCTTCTTTTATGACATGGAAACAGTTTTTCACTTCTTCTTTGGGGAAAAAATACATAATGGCTTTCACTGGTTTTTTTCTAATTACTTTTTTAATTGTTCATTGCTTTATTAACGGTATGATCGTATTTAGTGACAATGGTGAAACCTTTAATCACTGGGCTTCCTTTATGGGCACCAACTGGATTGTGAGAGTAATGGAAATAGGATTATTTGCAGGATTGATCCTTCACATCGTACAGGGATTAATACTTTGGGGACAAAATAAAAAAGCACGACCTGTAAAATATTCCCTTAGCAAATTTAGACAAGGTAAATGGTACAGCAGGAGCATGGGCTTACTTGGTACGTTAATTCTTTTGTTTCTTATTATTCATTTATATCATTTTTGGACACCATCAAGATTTGGAGGAATATTGGGCATTCATTCTCTAAAGGAAACTACTCTTGCCACTTACAACACCCAGGAGGTTCATAATTTATACGCAGAAATGCAAATTGTTTTTCAGAATTTATGGGTAGTGATCGTATATGTGCTGGGAGTCTTTGCATTATCGTGGCATTTGCTGCACGGTTTTCAAAGTGCGTTTCAAACATTTGGATTAATGCACAAAAAATATTCACCACTAATAAAAGGCATCGGTATTTTTTATTCAATTGTAATTTGTTTGTTGTTTGCATTAATGCCAATTTCAATTTATCTAAAATGGTTTAATTAACTATAAACTTTAATCTACAAACTTACGTATGGGTTTAGATGCAAAAATTCCTGAAGGAGAATTAGAAAAAAAGTGGAGCGATTATAAGAGCCATGTAAAGTTGGTTAACCCTTCTAACAAAAGAAAATTAGAAGTGATCGTTATCGGCACCGGTCTTGCCGGCGCATCGGCTGCTGCATCATTAGGAGAATTGGGTTATAAAGTAAAAGCATTTTGTTTCCAGGATACTCCACGCCGTGCACACAGCATTGCAGCACAGGGAGGAATTAATGCAGCAAAGAATTATCAGAATGATGGCGACTCAGTCTTCAGATTATTTTATGATACTGTAAAGGGCGGTGATTACCGTTCAAGAGAGGGAAATGTTTATCGCTTAGCCGAAGTAAGCACCTCAATAATTGATCAATGTGTTGCACAGGGTGTTCCCTTTGCAAGAGAATATGGAGGTTTACTTAGTAACCGTTCATTTGGTGGAACACAGGTACAACGTACGTTTTATGCCGCTGGTCAAACAGGGCAGCAATTATTACTGGGAGCTTACAGCGCTTTGGAAAGACAAGTTGCATTAGGAAATGTAACCATGCACAGCCGCCATGAAATGTTAGATGTTGTAACCATAGAGGGTAAAGCAAGAGGAATTATTGCAAGAGATCTTGTAAGCGGAAAATTAGAAAGACATTTTGGACATGCAGTTTTATTATGCTCCGGCGGATATGGAAATGTATTTTATTTAAGCACCAATGCAATGGGCAGCAATGTTACTGCCGCATGGAAGGCGCATAAAAAAGGAGCTTATTTTGGTAATCCATGTTTCACGCAAATTCATCCGACATGTATCCCTGTTAGCGGCGAATATCAAAGCAAACTTACGTTGATGAGCGAAAGCTTACGCAATGATGGAAGAATATGGGTTCCAAAAATTAAAGGTGATAACAGGAAAGCAATTGATATTCCTGAAGGAGAAAGAGATTATTACTTAGAAAGAAGATATCCTGCATTTGGAAATCTTGTACCCAGAGATGTAGCATCAAGAGCTGCTAAAGAAAGGTGCGATGATGGTTATGGGGTTGGTACAACAAAGCTTGCTGTTTATCTTGATTTTGCTGATGCAATAAAACGTTACGGGCAAATTGAAGTCGGAAAAAATAATATTGAGAATGCTGACGAAGCAGAAGTTATCCGGTTAGGAAAAGAAGTTATAAAAGAAAAGTACGGGAACCTGTTTGAGATGTATGAAAAGATAACAGGCGAAAATCCTTATCAACTTCCTATGCGGATTTATCCTGCTGTGCATTATACAATGGGAGGCTTATGGGTTGATTATGAACTAATGACAACTGTTCCCGGGTTATATGCTTTAGGCGAAGCTAACTTTAGTGATCATGGTGCTAACAGGCTTGGTGCTTCAGCATTAATGCAGGGTTTAGCTGATGGGTATTTTGTTATCCCTTATACTTTGGGAAATTATTTAGCCGATGAAATTCGCACTGCATCCATTCCAACAACACATCCTGCATTTGAGCAAACAGAAAATGAAGTAAGAGTAAGAATAGAAAAATTGATGAGCATCCAGGGAACTCAATCAGTAGAAAGTTTTCACAAGCGTCTCGGTAAAATAATGTGGGATAAATGTGGCATGGGCCGCAGTGAAAAAGGATTAATATCTGCGATAGATGAAATAAGGGCTTTAAAATCTGAGTTCTGGAGCAGTGTGAGAATTCCAGGTGAAATAAATGAAATGAATTTTGAATTGGATAAAGCCGGCCGTGTAGCAGATTTTATTGAGTTAGGAGAGTTGATGTGCATAGATGCACTCAACCGCAAAGAAAGCTGCGGCGGACACTTCAGGGAAGAAATGCAAACAGAAGAAGGCGAAGCAAAACGTGATGATTCAAATTACGGTTACGTTGCTGCGTGGGAATACAATGAAAAAGGTGAAGAAGAATTGCACAAAGAAAAATTGCATTTCAATGTTGCGAAACCTACACAACGTTCTTATAAATAATTAAGACATAAAAGAAGATACGGTATGGAACATTATAGCATGAATCTTAAATTAAAAGTATGGCGGCAAAAGAATGCCTCTGCCAAAGGAAAATTTGAAACTTTTGAAGTTGAAAATATTTCTTCTGAAATGTCTTTCCTTGAAATGTTTGATGTGCTGAATGAAAGATTGGTAAATGAAGGAAAAGATCCTGTTGCATTTGATCATGATTGCCGTGAAGGGATTTGCGGATCATGCAGCATGTATGTAAATGGAAGAGCACATGGTCCGTGGGAAAAAAATACAGTTTGCCAATTACACATGCGGGCATTTAAAGATGGCGATACAATAGTTGTTGAACCTTGGCGCTCCGGTGCTTTCCCTGTTATAAAAGATCTTGTGGTTAACCGCGGAGCTTTCGACAGGATAATACAGGCAGGCGGTTTTGTATCAGTAAATACCGGCAATGCTGTTGATGCAAATGCCCTGCCTATAGAAAAACAAAAAGCCGATGAATCTTTTTTTGCTGCATCATGTATTGGATGTGGCGCTTGCGTTGCAGCATGTCCTAACGGAGCTGCAATGTTATTTGTAAGTGCCAAGGTTTCTCAACTTGCATTGTTGCCGCAGGGAATGCCCGAAAGAAAAACGAGAGTTTTAAATATGGTTTCCCAAATGGATAAAGAGGGTTTTGGTAACTGCACAAATATTTATGAATGCGAAGCAGTATGCCCAAAAGGAATTTCTGTTTCAAATATTGCAAGAATGAACAGAGAATATTTTGGCGCCGGAACTACAGCTGAAGAATAAAACCTGGTTTATTTATTTATCTGTTAATTAGTTTAATGGTTCACCATGAGAAACGTATCAGCTAATTAACCCATAAACCTCACTGCCAGCACAATAAATGCTAATTTTAAGCATTAGTATTAAAAAAGATTGAAGCCCCTAAGGATATATTCTATTTTTCTCTTTTTATTATTTGCAGAAGGTGTTATTGCCCAGGATCCTCTATCACTTTCTAATCTTCGCAAAAAATTAATTTCTACAGCGCAAAGTGTTATCCGGTTTGATAGTTTGAGTGTAGTGCCCAATACATTTTCAATTTATGATATTCCTTCCGGCATCTACGAAGTGGATTATGTAAATGCTACATTGAAATGGAAAGTAAAACCTTCCGTTGATCAGGTGTTAATTAATTATCGCGTATTTCCGTACAGGCTAAATGCAGTTACAAAGCGATTCAACTATGATAGCGTTCGTTTTAATTTTTTAATTGAGCCTTCTGTCTTTAATAATAAAAAGACAGAAAAATTATTTGATTTCGGAAGCATCAATCTTACAGGGAGTATTGGCCGCGGGCTTTCTTTTGGTAATAGCCAGGATGCTGTTGTTAACTCAAGTTTGAATTTGCAATTGAACGGATTTATTGGTGATAGCCTTGAATTAACGGCCGCTATCAGTGATAATAATATTCCTATTCAGCCGGAAGGAAACACACAGGACGTTCGGGATTTTGATAAAGTGTTTATGCAAATAAAAAAGAAAGGATGGCAGGCAAATTTTGGAGACATCGATATCAGGCAAAGCCAAAATTACTTTCTAAATTTTTATAAAAGATTGCAGGGAGTTTCTTTTCAAACGGATAACAGGATAAATAAAACAACACTCAATTCCTTGCTGCTGAGTGGTGCAATTGCAAAGGGAAAATTTGTCCGCAATGTTATTACACCGTTAGAAGGCAACCAGGGTCCATATAGGTTACATGGCCCCAATAATGAATTATTTTTCACCGTGCTTGCCAGCACAGAACGGGTGTTTGTAGATGGCGAACTTTTAAGAAGGGGTGAAGATGAAGATTACATCATTAATTATAACACTGCAGAGATATCATTTACTCCAAAGCGTTTAATAACAAAAGATAGCCGCATACAGGTTGAATTTGAATTTGGTGACCGGAACTATCTTAACTCTTTGATCTATGCCAATGATGAAATTAATTTCAACAATAAATTAAAACTCAGCATCGGTACCTACTCAAATGTGGATGCAAAAAATTCATCAATAAATCAAACGCTGGATGCAAGGCAAAAACAATTCCTTTCAACAATTGGTGATGCTCTCGATAGTGCCCGTTTTCAAAATGCGCAAAGGGATACTTTTTCTGTAAACAAAATATTATACAAAAAAGTTGATACGCTTTTTAATGGCAGGCATGATTCCATTTACATTTATTCTACTTTAAAAACGGATATTGTATACACACTCTCTTTTTTAAATGTAGGTCCGCGAAAAGGCAATTATATAATTGTTGATGGCAATGCAAACGGAAGAGTTTTTAAATGGTTGCAGCCTGATATAAATAATTTACCGCAGGGAGAATGGGAGCCTGTAATACTGTTGATCACTCCAAAAAAACATCAATTAATAAGTGCAGTTGCTCAATATTTTATTTCACCAAAGTCATCAATAAAAACTGAACTGGCAGTAAGCAATTATGACATAAATACTTTCTCTGCAAAAGATAAAAATAATGATAAAGGTTTTGCGGCTAAAATTCAATTTGTAAATGAAAGTAAAGTTTTGCGATTATCAAATGCAGGATGGAATTTGCAAACACGGTTAGGGTATGAATTTGTGCAGGATAAATTTAAGCCCCTGGAAAGATTACGGAATGTAGAATTTAACCGTGACTGGAGCCTTCCATTTGATGCGCCGGCTGCTGCACAACGCTTGCTGGAGGCTTCTTTTCAACTAATAGATAAAAATAGTAATCTCGTAAAATACGAAGTCACAAATTATCATCGCAGTGATAATTACAATGGTCTTAGGCAATCATTTGTGCATTACATGATGATAAAGGGGTGGAAAGTTGCTGACCAGGTAAATTTTACTAACATCAACAGCAATACACAAAAAGGCACTTTTTTTCGTCCCACTATCGATGTTTCAAAACAGTTAAGCAAACTTAAAAACCTGCAGGTTGGTGTAAATTTTTCTACCGAAAATAATAAGCTGACTAATAAAATAGGTGACACTTTATCTTCTTTCAGCTTTGCATTTAATACATGGCAGGCATATATAAAATCTGATAACGGCAAACCCAACAGATGGGGATTAACATATTTTACAAGAACAAATAAACTTCCGGTTAAAAAAAATCTACTCATATCAGACAGAAGCAATAATGTAAGCCTGTTTACAGAATTATTAAAAAATGAGAGACATCAATTCAAAGTGAATGTGACCTATCGTGAGTTAAACGTTTTAAATTCCATCACCAATTTAAAAAGCGATAAAAGTGTTTTAGGAAGAATGGAATATGCAGTTAATGAATGGAAAGGATTTTTAACTGGTAGTTTATTATACGAAGTTGGAGCAGGGCAGGAGCAAAAAAGAGAATACACATATATTGAAGTTCCGGCAGGGCAGGGAGATTATACATGGAACGATTATAACAACAATGGCATTCCTGAATTAAATGAATTTGAGATCGCCATTTACCGTGATCAAAGAAAATATATAAGAGTATTTACTCCTACCAATCAGTATGTAAAAGCAAATTACGTTCAGTTTAATTACAGTGTTGATATTAATCCTTCAAGATTGATAAACCCTGCTTCAGCAAAAGGCTTCAATAAATTTCTAGGCAGGATAAATACTAACTCGGCATTGCAGATAAGCAAGAAAGATATCTCCGGTGGTACATTTCAATTCAACCCTTTTGGAAAAAGAAATAACGATTCTTCCTTAATTTCTTTAAACTCATTTTTATCAAACACATTTTATTTTAACCGCACGAATGTTAAGTGGGGAATGGATGTTACGCATCGGATAAACAATACCAAATCTTTACTCAATTACGGTTTTGAAAGCAGAAAACTAAGAGATGTTACTTTAAAAGGAAGGTGGAATCTTAACAGGTCAATTACAACATCCATCACAAACCGTTTCATAAAAAATCAACTGGTAACACCAAAATTTGCAAACAGAAATTATCAAATTGATGCGACATCAATTGAGCCATCTGTAAGTTATATTTATGGCAGTAAGGTAAGAGTAAGCCTGATATATAATTATGATTATAAACAAAATAAAATCGGAGGAAGTGAACAGTCCAAAAATAATGCTGTCTCCACAGAACTCAAGTATAATGTGCTTTCCAGCGGAACATTAAATACCAAATTCACTTTTAATAATATCTTATTTTCAGGAGGAACGCCAAACACAACTGTTGGCTATATTATTTTAGATGGATTGTTACCGGGCAAAAATTATTTGTGGACAGTGCAATTCACCAAGAGGCTTGCAGGGAACATAGAAATGAATTTGCAATACGATGGCCGCAAACCGGGGGGAACAAGAACAATTCATTCAGGAAATGCATCTCTGAGAGCTTTATTTTAATCCAACTCTATTATTTGTCATTAAGCCAATGGGTCATTAGGTCAATATAAAAACTGACTTAATGACCCATTGATCAATGACCTAATTTATCCGAACAATCCGGCTTTTTTAAATGTACGTATGCCTTCCCCTATTTTAAATCCGTTGTGGTATACTTCAATTTTATAATTGCCGGTTTGAAATTCGCTGTTTTGTTTCCATTCAACAGTTACAGTTTGCTTTTCTCCCTGGTTATAATTTATCTGCACTTTTTTAGTAAATAATTTTTCAACGCCATCACGTGTTACAAATTTGCCGGAGCCCAAAGCTTCAACAGCAACAGGAGTTCCGTCAGGTGCTGTGATGCAAACAAAAATATCTTTAGAACCTGTGGGTGCTATCCTATTCTCAAGATCAAAAGATATCCTTAATTTATCTACTCTTCTTGCTGTGGAGGTTTCTTTTTCTTTATTGCCTCTTTCATGCAATCCAACAATATTAAAATTAAATGCCTGCAAAGTAGAGCCCACATCTATCACATCTTCCTTTTCTTTTATAACAGTTTTTGCCGAGTCATAATTTTTTGTAACCTTTTCCTTCTCTTCAGTAACAACTCTTTTTTCTTCAGTTAATTTTACTTTTTCTCCCTGCAGCTTTTCAATCTCAGCAGTGTACGTATCAATATTCGTTTTTAATTGAGCGATCATTGACCTTGCCTCGGCTAACTGTGATGTAGTTGCATTCTTATTGTTCAAAATATTTTGAACTTTCATTTTCAGATCGTCAATGTCTTTATCTTTTGTTTTAATAAGACTGTCAGCCCGTGCGTTGGAAGTTTTTAGCATATCTAAACGCATGGTAGCATCATTAAATTCTCTTTGCAATTCATTTTTAGAAGAATCACTTGTTGTTATTTGTGTTGTTAACTCCTGTGTTTTTTGATTGGTTTTATTTTTATCCCAAATTATATAGCCCCACGTTCCCAACAAGGCAACCAATAAGCCACCGGTTAAAACAGTGCGGTAATCATTTTTTTTGGGAGCTGGCGCTTGTTCTCTTTTTTCAGCCTCCGGAAAATTTTCAAAACTCATATCAGATCATTTAGTGGGTTTACAAAAAAAACTTCTAAAATAAAAAGCAAGTTAGGTTTTTCTAAAATCATTGGGACAAAACTCTGAAATTTATATAAGCATTCCAACTATAACAAAAAGTAAAGTTACATCAGCAGATTTCAGAAGTAATATATCTTTGAAAAATGAGCGCCGAAAAAATAATAAATGACTGGAAGAAAAATATTTTCAAGCCTTTCTACTGGCTTGAAGGAGAAGAAGAATTTTACATTGATGTTGTTGTAGAGTATGCCGAACATCACATTCTTTCTGAAGCTGATGCGGCATTCAACCTTAGCGTGTTTTATGGGAAAGATGCTAACTGGACTGAAGTTGTAAATGCCTGCAGCCGCTACCCAATGTTTGCAGAAAGACAGGTAGTGATATTAAAGGAAGCACAGCAAATGAAGGACATTGATAAGCTTGAGAATTATATAACCAACCCACTTGCATCAACTGTTTTTGTAGTGTCGTATAAAGGAAAAACAATTGATGGAAGAAGTAAGCTTGCAAAAATTTTAAAGCAAAATGGGGAGGTTTTAACCGCAAAAAAATTATACGATAACCAGTTGCCAACCTGGACAAATGATTTTATCCAGTCAAAAGGATTTACAATAACTCCAAGAGCATTAACCCTACTTGTTAATCATATTGGTAACGATCTAAGCCGCATTGCCAATGAGTTTGAGAAAGTCTCAATGAATCTTTCAGACAGAAAAAATATTAGCGAAGATGATATTGAAAAATATGTTGGTATAAGTAAAGAGTACAATGTTTTTGAATTGCAGGAAGCATTAAGCAATAAAAATCTGGCAAAAGCAATTACCATTATTCAATATTTTGAAGGAAATCCCAAAGCTGCGCCGATACAAATGTTGTTGCCTGCTTTGTACAATCATTTTAGTAAAGTGCTAACTGTTTTTGCAATGGTAGACAAAAGTGAAAGAGCACTTCGCCCAATGTTTTATAATAATCCTTATGCAGCAAGACAGGCACTGGAAACAGTTTTGAATTATTCGTATAGCGGCGTAGAACAAACGCTCATTTTGTTGCATGAATACAATTTAAAAAGTGTGGGTATCAATAGCATCGGGGTAGCTGATGCTTCGCTAATGAAAGAACTGGTGGTTAAAATAATAAACCATACATAATTGTCTGAACCATGATTTATCTGATTAAAAGATTAATAGGATTTTAATTTCAGAGATACCTGAGCGTATTAATTTTATCTTGTGCGATAGCATATTTTAATTCTTCCAATCCTGAAAATTTCTTTTCTTCCCTAAGATATTTTTTTACGTATACTCTTACAGTTTCTCCATAAATATCTTTGTCAAAATCAAAAATATTTACTTCGATAGTTCTGTCACTTTCGCCAATTGTAGGGCGAACACCGATGCTCATCATCCCTTTCATTGCTAATTGCTCATTGCTAATTGCTAATCGTACTGCATATATCCCATTTCCCGGAACTAATTTATTTTCACCTGGTAATACAAGATTGGCTGTTGGATAGCCAATGGTTCTTCCGATTTTATTTCCTTCAGCAACATAACCTTCAAAAAAATAATCGTAGCCAAGATATTTATTGGCAGTGTCTATATCGCATTGTAAAAGGGCTTCACGAATTTTGGTTGAACTGATAGCAACCTCGTTTAATACATGCCCGGGAATTTCTTTAACCTGAAAATTACATTCTTCAGCATAAGCCTCCAGCAACTTGTAGTTTCCTTTACGTTCATTACCAAAATGATGATCATAACCAATGATGATAGTATGAGGATGAAACTTCCCGGTTAGAAAAACTTTGATATATTCTTCAGCAGTTTGTTCTGAGAATTGTTTTGTAAAATTAACTACAACGAGATGATCAATATCTTTGTTATCCAGCAATTCTATTTTTTCATCCAGTGTGTTCAGCAGTTTTATTTCAGATTTATTTTCTACTCTCTCCACCGGGGAGAGGTTTGGTGAGGGGCTGATAACCATTCGTGGATGGGGATCGAAAGTAATTATTACGCTTTCTCCATTTATATTTTTTGCTTCTTCCTTTAACTGCTTTATTATTTGCGAATGACCAGTGTGAACGCCATCAAACGTACCGATGGTAATTACGGCATTTTTAAATAGAGGTAAATTATTTATATCGCGGTGTACCTGCATAGAGAATAGTGGCAAAACTAATTTAGTTAATTGATAGTTGAAAATTGATAATTGAGCATTGAATATTACTTTTACAATTATCAAAATAAAAGGATGTCTTTATATTCAAAGCGTGGTGTGTCAGCACAAAAAGAAGAGGTGCATGCAGCAACAAAAAATTTAGATCAGGGATTATTTCCAAATGCTTTCTGTAAAATTTACCCGGATCATTTAGGAGGTGATGTAAATTTCGTGAATGTGATGCATGCTGATGGTGCAGGAACCAAAAGTATTCTTGCGTATCTATATTGGAAAGAAACGGGTGATATTTCTGTATGGAAAGGAATTGCGCAGGATGCTATTGTAATGAACCTTGATGATCTTTTGTGCGTTGGCATTTATGATAATATCATTTTCAATTCAACAATTGACAGGAATAAAAATCTTATACCTGGTGACGTACTTGAACAGATCATCAGTGGTACCCAGGATTTTTTTGATAAGATGAAAACCTTTGGAATTAATATTCATTTTCTTGGCGGTGAAACTGCAGACGTTGGGGATGTTGTGAGAACAATTGCTGTGAATGGAACTATGACAGCACGCCAGCAAAAAACTAAGATCATTTCAAATGAAAATATAAAGCCTGGAAATGTAATTGTAGGGTTGGCAAGTTATGGACAATCAACTTATGAAACTGAATACAACAGCGGCATTGGCAGCAATGGACTTACCTCAGCAAGACATGATATATTGACTAAATTTTATGCAGAGAATTTTAAAGAGAGCTATGATAATTCATTAGCTGATGATGTGGTATATATAGGCAAGCACAAATTATCCAATTCTCTGCAGACATCTGTAAACCAACAACCGGCAACTATTGGCAAGCTTTTGCTTTCACCTACAAAAACATTTGCTCCGCTAATAAAAGATATTTTAGAAAATAATTTTGATAAGATACATGGATTGATACATTGCAGCGGGGGTGGGCAAACCAAATGTTTAAAATATATTCCTGGTAATGTAAGAGTGATAAAGGATAATTTATTTGAGCCTCCTTTAATATTTAAATTGATCCAGGAAGCCAGCGGATCGGATGACAAAGAAATGTACCAGGTATTTAATATGGGCTGCCGTATGGAGATTTATACCGATAAAGATTTTGCTTCTTCAATTATTAATGCAGCAAAACAATTTAATATTGATGCACAGATCATCGGTAGGGTAGAGGCAAGTGAGAGAAAAGAATTGGTTATAAAAACTGAAAAAGGAGAAATGATTTTTTGATCTCTAATTGTTAGCAAATGTAAATGTTACCGGAAGTTTTTTATAAGACGCTACTGTTTGTCCATTTTGATTTGCGGGTATCCACTTAGGACCTTTGCGTACTGCCTCAATTGCAACTTCCGAAAGTTTTGTTCCTTGCATGCTTACAGCTGTGATATCGCTCACGCTGCCATCCATATCAACTATAAAGCGAAGCTGCACAGTGCCTTGTTTATTATCCTCTAAAAGAGTCTGTATATTAATTTCTATTATTTTTTTTATATACCTCGTCCAAGCTGCATCTCCTCCCGGAAATGAAGGTTCAACTTCAACACTGGTAAAAACTTTATCAGATTTTATTGCTAGAGGTTGAGTAACGGGAGGGAATGTATCTGATTTTTTTAAAATTTCTATTACGCCGTATTTCCCTTTATCACCATATTTTTTTATGGCGCTTTCGCCTTTTAAAACATTTATTGATTGAATTTTATTTGGAGAGATTTGTTTCATTTCATTTTTAGAAATTTCTTTTTCATTAAGAAAATAAATTGGCTCTTTGTTGGTGTCTGATTGGTTAATAATAATTGCATGCTTAGCTTCTCCTGTTAAATTTGCATTTTCAGACTTATTAAATGATTGGATTATAATTGTATCGGCATTACCGGTAACCTTATTAATTTTATCGTATACTTCAGCCTTGCCTTCTAAACGGGCAAAAGTGTGGGGTTGAGAAAGGCGTGTTGTGTTTTTTAACTCTGAAACTTTCATCGTTGTTTTGTTTAATAAATTTTGCGCTGCATATTTTTCGATTCCATTTAAAATATTATGTGCAATTATTTGCTGGTTCTTTGTCTTTAATAAATACTTAAGATCTTTTTGAGTAGTAAGAAATCCGGCTTCAATTAATATCGCAGGGCATTGATTAGCGTTTAATACCCACACACCTTTATTAGGTTGTATCAAATCAATAGGTAACTGCAACTGGTAATTATTTCTAAAAGATTCAAGTATATCTGTACCTAGTAACTTGCTCTCTTTTATATAAACATTGTCATTCTTAGGGATTAAAATGCTTAGTCCACTATGGGAATTTTTATTTTCCTCACCATCAATATGAATCGATACAAAGAGATCAGCATTATTTGCTTTCGAAAACAGTGTTCTGTCTTTTACACTTATCGTTTTATCATCTTCTCTGGATAAAATAATATTGATCTTATCATTTTTATTTAGATCTTTTATCTCTTTTGCAATAGCAAGCGTTAGATCTTTTTCAGCAAAATTATCTACGGAGATACCGTTATCTTCACCTCCATGTCCGGCGTCAATTACAACAGTTATATTTTTGCCGGTATAGGTATTAGTCGAATTAATTGTTTTCATTTTTAAAGTGAAAGCAAAAAATACCAAAGCAGTTAACGGCAATACAAGCATTCTGCTTAGATAATTTATTTTAGGATTTTTGTTTTTGGTCAACATAAGTAAT
>JBKJSX010000153.1:0-3775 GCA_046594375.1 Chitinophagaceae bacterium | reverse complement strand
ATATCACTCTTGTATTCGCGAGCTTGCTTTTATATCTTTATCCGCGAACAGATCAAAATGTTTAAATGCATACTGATCAAATATTTTAAAACCTAAAACCTATCCTATGAAACCCAGACTAATCATCTTTGCATTTTTATTATTTTTAGTTTACTTTATTTCAGCAAAAGCTTTTTCTCAAACAGCGCCCGGTGGTGGCTCTGAATGCCCCCTATCATATTCTTTTAAAAGAAATAATGGTAACGGATGGGGAGTTTGTAATGGCGACCAACAGATAAGAGTAACCTTTAGCCCGATGCTTGCTCCTGAAAATATTCCTGTTCTTACAGCTATCTACTTTCAAGGTCAGCTTTTGAGTAGATTTATTTTGCCGGTTACCGGAGATTTGATAAACAAACAGCAAGGCTACGTTAGTTATTGCCTGAGAGGATCTTTCCCAAAAAATAATGCAAATCCATTCAGTATAATTTCCCCTTCAATCAAACTAGTTTTAGAATTTACTTATCCTGATGGTATGATCTGCAAAACGGATTTAATAATTAAAGATCGATGATTAGTTCTTGTAATATTAAACCTGATGATAAATTATTGAAGTTGTCTGATTGAAAGGATAAAGAGGGTATAAAAAAAAATTAGATAAAATAAAAATATAAACCTCAAGTTAACAGAGGTTTTTTATATGCTTAGAAAAAAATTCAAATAAATTTTTTAGACCAATGCTTTTGATACAAGAAAAATGGTTGGCAAACTGTTATATGTTTAACCAAATGGCTTATCAATAGATAATGAAGGTTGCGAAAACCACTTAGCTCCTTCTGATGTCATGTAGGCACAATCTTCCAAACGAACACCAAATTCTCCGGGAATAGAAATAGTGGGTTCAACACTAAAACACATTCCAGGTTGTAATAATTGTTTATTGCCTTTAACCATATTACCCCATTCATGTCCATCCATACCAATACCATGGCCTGTGTGATGCGGCAAACCCGGTAACTTATATCCCGGCCCAAAATCTGCGTCAGTAATTACTTTACGGGCAGCAGCATCCACTTGTTCACAGGCACCACCAATTTTTGCAGCAGTAAAACCAGCGGCTTGTGATGCATGTTCCAGGTTCCATATTTCCAATTGTCGTTTTGTTGGGGCTGCTCCAAATACTAAAGTCCTTGTTATATCAGAAGTATATCCTTGTACAGTGCATCCGCAATCCATTAAAACAATATCACCCTTTTTTAATTTTTGCGGTTTTATGCTCCCATGCGGAAAAGATGATGATTCACCAAAAAGTGTAAGAGCGCCTGCTGATCCACCACCTGCTTTTGCCTGGGCTGCACTGATAATAGAAGAAAGCTCACTTTGTGTCATACCCTCATGTAATTGGGTGATGCCAAATTTTATTGCGGCCACAGTTATATCACTGGCTTTTTGCATCAATGCAATTTCTGCTGCTGATTTTATTAAACGGCAAGGCATGGTAACCGGAACACCGCTTACAAAATTTAAATTTGATGCTTCATTTTTTATTCCGTCGAGGATAAAAAACCGCAGCCGTTCTTCTATCGCGATATTGCCTGCAGTAATGCCTGCTTCCTTAATTGTATTTGCAATTATTTTATAAGGACTTTCATCTTCCTGCCAGGCATATACATTTGTTCCAATTCTAATCCTTTCTCTTAAACGAGATTCCTCAAACCCCGGACACACATAACGGGGTTCACTTTTAGCGGGTATAACAACTACCATTGGCCGTTCGCTGGTTCCCCAACTTATTCCTGTAAAATATTCCATTGATGTGCCGGCATCAAGCACCAATGCCTCTATTTTTTGGTCCATCATTAAACGCTGGACTTTGGATATCCTCGTTTTTCTTTCTTCTATACTTATCGGCACAACATCATCGGTCATAGATTGAAGATCAGCCAAAATTTTTTTATCTTTTTCTTTGGATGTTAAGGAACTGAATCCTGTAACAATGCCTGTGCCTGCAACCATTGCAGATAGTTGAAGGAAATCTCTTCTTTTTACACTCATAAATAAACCTGGTTAAGTTGAATATTTTTTAATGAACTAAAGGTAGGAATATTTTTTTGCCGGTACTTTCACTCATTAATAATGCTTAACAGCTTAGAAACATACCTGTGGTTGAACATTCAACGTAACAATAATTAAAACAATGATTTTTTATTTGAGTAGTTATGTGGTTATCATAATGCATCGAAAGGAAGAACAATTTCCCGCAAATTGCCAAGCCCCTTTAGGTCGATTTTACAAAAACGTGATTCCAGTATTAATTTAAAAGCCTGTTTACTCAAGGCTTTGTATTTTTATAAAAATGCAGTGATGGATGTAAAAATAGAAGATAGTTGGAAAAAGGTTTTGAAAGATGAGTTTACTAAAGAGTATTTTTTACAGATTGTAACGTTTATTAAAACTGAAAAGGCTGCAGGCAAAATAATTTACCCTCCAGGCTCTTATATGTTTAACGCGTTTGATAAAACACCTTTTGATAAAGTAAAAGTTGTATTGCTGGGTCAGGATCCCTATCACAACCCGGGACAGGCCCATGGTTTAAGTTTTTCTGTTCCACAGGGAATTCAAAAACCCCCATCTCTTCAAAATATTTTTAAAGAATTAAAAAGTGATCTTGGTTTAGAAATTCCGCTTGAGGGTAACTTAGAAAAGTGGGCCGGGCAGGGAGTGCTTTTGTTAAATGCATCTTTAACGGTAAGAAAAAATGAACCCGGCAGTCATAGTAAAATTGGATGGCTGCAATTTACCGATGTGGTTATTAAAAAAATTTCAGAACAGAAAAAAGGCGTAGTGTTTTTATTATGGGGAAAGTTTGCGCAAGATAAACAGTCATTAATAGATGAAACAAAACATCATGTGCTAAAGGCGGCACACCCCTCCCCTTTCAGTGCCGACAAAGGATTTTTTGGATCCAAACATTTTTCAAAAACAAATGAATTTTTATTAAGGGAAGGATTGCAACCTATAGATTGGAAATTGTGAGTCGTGATTGTAAAAGGGTGAATCAAACGTGAAACTTGAAAGGCGAGATGTTCAAACTTTATTTCACTACTCAACATTTACCGGTCACAAAAAAACATTTCACCAGAATACAATGAGTTTTATAAAAGAAATTTTGGGAAGAGTATTCGCTCTATGGGCAATAGTAATATTTATCATTACTATGCTGCCGGTAGTAATCATCATGTGGGCAATAGGTTTAGTAAAGGAACCAAAAAGAACTGTAGTATTTCGTAAAATATCAAAAGCATGGATGCAGGTGTTTTTCATGTTTGCAGGGTGCAGGTTAAAAATAAACGGTAAAGAAAATTTTAAAAAAGGTGAAACTTATATTGTTATAAGCAATCACAACTCTTTTATGGACGTTCCTATAACAACGCCGTTCATTCCCGGTGCAAATAAAACGATCGCTAAAATAGAAATCTCGCGAATACCATTGTTTGGGTTGATATATAAAAGAGGTTCTATTCTTGTTGACAGAAAAGATAAATACAGCAGGCAAAATAGTTTCAAAAAAATGAAAGATGTTTTGGCAATGGGTATTCACATGTGCATCTATCCAGAAGGAACAAGAAACAAAACTGAAATGCCTTTGAAAGATTTTCATGATGGGGCCTTTAGATTAGCTTTTGAAACTGGTAATTCAATTTTGCCTGCAATAATGTTTAATACAAAAAAAGCGTTGCCTCCCGGTAAAACATTTTTCTTTTGGCCAACAAAATTTGAGATCCATTTTTTGCCT
>JBKJSX010000177.1:0-2670 GCA_046594375.1 Chitinophagaceae bacterium | reverse complement strand
AAATCCTTCTACATGCAGGTCATCCCGGCTGCCGGTTAAATTAATTTTATTTGTGCCGAACATTACTACCAGGTCTTGTTTGTCTGATTCATAACCATCACGTTTCATGCTGAGAAATGCAAGTGTGCCTTGTTTATTGTAAGAAGGATTCAGATCATAACCCATCATGCCTTCAGTAAGGTTTGTTGTTTTGCCGGTCTCAACATCGTAGCGATAAATATCAGTGTTGGTACTTAGTGCATAGTCTTTACCAAATTTTTTCTTGGCTACATACACAATGTATTTACTGTCGGGACTCCAGTTATAATCTTCATCCCCGCCAAAAGGTTTTTGCGGAGAATCAAAAGGTTCGCCGGGCATCAAGTCTTTCTCATTTTCTTTTTTACCATTTACCAATCGGGCAACAAAAACATGATTAAAACTTCCATTGCTCCATTTATCCCAATGGCGAAAATTTAAATTATCATACACGTATGCATTGGATTTGGTAAGCTCAGGATAAAGATCACTACCTGTTTGGTTAAGCAGCTTTACTTCTTTATCGTAAAGTATGTACTTGCCATTGGGGGAAATATTTTTATCTCTTGTAACACTGTCCTTATTAAAAGTCTGAACAGCCGAGCCACCCATTACAGGCACAACAAAAGTTTCAGTGGCACTGTTATTTTCTGCAACACTGAATGTTTTAACTGAATACACTGCACTTTTCCCATCTTTGGAAATTCCATTGCCGGTAACTCTTCCCAGCTTCCACATAAGCTCAGGGGTTAATTTAGTGGTTTGAGAAAAACATAAACATGGAATAAATAATGAACAAATACTTATACGCTTCATAAATAAATTTTAGATAAGAAATGTGAAAAGGTTTAATGCTACTATGCAATTTTAAACCCAGAAAATGAGATAGCGGTGTTTGATTCTTCTTAATATATCATTTCACTCATTTTTTAAATGATACTCTTTTTGTAAAATAACAATAAGATCAACCGCTTTAATAAACAACTTTTTTAGGGCTTCAACCGAATGTTGATGATAGGTTTGTAATTCAAGAATGCTATTTCTGAACTTGCCAAGTGTAGCAGGGTCATTTATCAGCAAATAGCTCTTGCCGTTCAATTTTAATTCATCAACTGTTTTGGATTTCGAATCTTTTTCCATTGTTTGTTTGTCAATAATACTAATGCGCTGAAAGGTTAAAAATTCCCAATACCTTTGAACATAAGCATCATTATTTTCATAATTCCTGATGAAAGCGTCGTAATTCATAATGCCATCTGCAGTTTTTTTATTTTTAATCAACCTCATTCCGCCAGAATTTTTTAATTGCTGGATGGTGCGGTCAGTGTAAATAAAAATTGGGTATCCATAAGTTGCTTCTAAATTCCGATACAAAACAGGGTTGAATCCTTTTTGTAAATCTTCGTAATACATAAATATTGAATCCATTGATTTTTGTTTTTCTAAAAGAATGTTACTTAACCGGGCTACCTGAGAAGTGTCTTTTTGCAGATCTTCTATCATAGAGCGGATATATTCCTTTTCTTTTGTTCCTTCTACAATATGTTCCCGCCAATTTTCTGCAACAAAACCCAAAAACACAGCAAGAAACAACATAAAAAATTCCAGCAGGTATTCTGTCCATTTCTTTTTGGGTGTTACGTGTTTTGGATGTTTATGTATTTCCATATTTTCAGTTTGTAGTTGGCGGTTAGTAGTTGATAGTTCAGAAGAATTTTTATCTTCTGTTGACGTTTGACTGTCATCTGTTAACTGATTTATTTTTTCTTCTTCACTCATTTTCTAAATGATATTCTTTTTTTAAATATTTCAGTAACTCTGATCCTGCAACTTTCAATTCTTCAGCAGCTCCTGTAATACCTTTTTTTGTTCCATGCATATAAACGGCAAAAACAGAGAGTTGCTGAAACAATTCATTATCTGCAACACGTAAGGGAGGGTTTTCGGTTGATCTTTTTATCTCGTCATTAATGCCCTCCATTTTTAAAAGAATAGCAGGGTAAAAAATTTTCGCTACCACTTTTTTATATTCATTGAATTCAGTTTCATTTACAGATTCCAGCAAATGTATTATCGGAAACTTTTCGTAATAGCTCATAATTTTATTTGATGTAGTAAGGTTTTTTATCAGCCTGAAATTGCCGGAGTTTTTTAGCTGTTCAAATGTTCTGCTGTTGGTTGATAAAGGTCTTAGCCTTGGAGCAAGCCTTGCCAGGTAATATAATTGCCCGGTATTTTCAGCAATCTGAGAAGGGTTATTTAATATATTTATCAGGCTATCCATCATTAACGTACCTGTTTTTACTTGCTCAATGTGTTTGGTCAAAACTTGCTGGTCACTTTTTAAATCTTCAACAAGAGATTCAATGTATTGTTTTTCCCGTTGATGCTCTATAACATGCTCCAACTGATACTCTGCCAAAAACCCACAGAATACAGCGAGGAACAACATTAAAAATTCCCAGAAATAATCTTTCCATGTTTTCTTTCCGTGGGCATGGTGTGTGTGATGATGGGTTTCCATAGTTATTCATATTTTAAATGATATTCTTCTTGAATAAGACGGATGAGTTTTTCTCCTTTTTTAAGAAGGCTTTTTTTATATTCAGAAAGACCAATCCTTGTGTTCTTAATGTAGTGCACCCAGCCTGC
>JBKJSX010000059.1:0-7001 GCA_046594375.1 Chitinophagaceae bacterium | reverse complement strand
CAAATATCCTTTTTGCAATTGGAGGTTTAGGCTTGAATCCGAAATTGATTAAAACACTGCTTATGCTTCCCAGCTTATCCCCGTTAATCAACTGTAATATTTGTTTATAATGAGGTAAAAATTTCGGCCACATCGCTTCCATTAAAAACACATCATTTTCTTTTGCAACGTTGATCATCTCATTAACCTGTTTCAAATTCACTGCAAAAGGTTTTTCACACAATACTGCTTTATTATTATTTAAACATAATAATGTATGAGCATGATGAAGGTTGTTGGGAGTAGCTATGTAGATTACTTGGACATTAGGATCATTGGCTAAACTTTCATAGCTATCATAGTAAATATCTGCACCAAATTTGTCTGCAAATTCTTTAGCATTTTTTGCATCGCGGGATGCAACAGCATATAATTTAGCAGCAGGTACCAGTCTGAGGTCGGAGGCAAACTTATGTGCTATTTTACCGCATCCAAGTATTCCCCAGCTGATTGTTTTATTCATTGTTTACTTACAATTTAATCTTCCAATCGTTCAGCATTTTTCTTCCCAGTAAATTATTTGCTTCATGATCGTTCGCAAATTTTTCTGTAACAGGATCCCATCTCAATGGCCTTTTCAATTCGTAAGCAATATTGCCAATATTGCAAACAGATGCAGTGCGATGTCCAACCTCTACATCAGATATTGGTTTACTTCTTTTGCGTATCGCATTTAAAAAATCCAGGTAATGGTTCTCACTTTTATAAACATGCTTTTCATTTTCGCCAATAATTTTATTTTTTAATGCAGCTGGCGTTGCTTCAAGCTTACCTCTTTGTATTCTGATCTCACCTTCGCTTCCTGTAAAGAGTACTGCATTATTCCATTCCCATTTTTCATGAGTCATGATAACACCATTTTCATATTCATAAGTTAAGTAAGGATGATCTTTATCAGGAGCAAATATTTTTACGGGGCCACTGTTATCCATATCCAAAGCCCATTGAGCAATATCAAACATATGTGCACCCCAATCTGTCATTCCTCCGCCACCAAATTCTTTGTAGTTTCTCCAGTTGGGATAAACATCTTTTGTAACAGGGGGCGCTAATTCAGCATTGAATGGTTTAAATTCATTAGGTCCCAACCATTGCGTCCAATCCAGCCCTGCTGGTACGGGTTGTTCCGGTAAATTATATGCTACCGGTGGCGGCCCAACACTTACTTTAATATTTTTTATTTCACCAATGTATCCGTTTCGTACTAATTCAACGGCCTGCCTAAACTCAGGCCACGAACGCTGCATATTGCCTGTTTGAAAAACACGGTTGTGTTTACGGGTTGCTTTTACCATTGCTCTTCCTTCTTTAACAGTAAGCGACATTGGCTTTTCACAATAAATATCTTTACCTGCTTCGGCTGCACGAACTGCAATTGCCGCATGCCAGTGATCGGGTGTGGCGATGACTACAGCATCAACATCCTTCATCGCAAGCAATTCTCTGAAATCATTGTAAACCGGAATATCATTATACGTACCTGCCTGTTTATTTTTCTCATAGATATTTTTTATTGTATTAAGAAGTAACAGACTTTTGTCTTTATACACTTCACTTAAACCAGCAATCCGAATCTGGTTGGTTGGTATAAAAGAATTGGCGAGGCTTCGTGATTGTTTGCCACAGCCAATAAATCCCAGCGAAATGATATCACTTGGAGGAATATATTTTGATCCGTCAGCACGTTTGCCGCCTAATACAAACCGAGGCAGTATAGTAATTCCTGCAAATAGTGTTGCGGATTCTTTAATAAATTTTCTACGCCCTTTTAATAATTCATTGTTCTCCATCTTAGTATTTATTTTAATTTTGAAGGATAATAACGCCGACTTTAAAAAATAAATTTACACAGATATGTTCGCAGTTTGTAAATTGATTTTTTTGCATTGCAAATAATTTAGTTCCAGGCATTCCTTATCTAAATTGATATTCAACCTTTCTATTGCTCACTGGGCCATTGCAGCTTCTCTTGCAGGCAAAGAAAAGAGCATATCTACTATTTTTCACTTAACATTTATAAAAATTTTTCCATAACAATGCTCCGGCTTTCCACAAAACAAATCGTTGTACCGAACAAATAATTCATTTTTAAGTAACTTTCTAAAAACAATTTTTAAAATTATATTTACAGTACTCTAAAATTTATTATGCAATCATCAAAACCACACGTAGTTGCAGAATTGCAACCTTGTAACGGGAAACTTATTGCAAAGTACTTTTCTGAAAAGATCACTTTATAAAAATCAGATCAAAAAAAAAAATGAATTTTGCTTGCATCATCTTTAATAAAAAATTTTTAGTCTGCTTTATTCTTTCTTTGAATTTTTTTTCAAATACTGTAATTGCCCAGCCGGCAAAATATACAGTAGCAAATGCGCATGCTCATAACGATTACCTTCATCCTGTTCCTTTTTATACTGCTTACAATGCTGGCTTTGGTTCCATAGAAGCGGATGTTTTTCCGGTGAATGGGGTATTGGTTGTAGCGCACAGCAAATCTGAAATAAAACCTGAGCGAACATTGAGAACGATGTATCTCATGCCAATACTCAAAGAATTAACAGCTGATGCATCACGAAATGTAAGCTTGCTGGTTGACATAAAAGAAGACTATAAAACGGTTTTGCCATTATTGATAAAAGAAGTGGAAGGCTACGAAAAATACATATCAACACCAGGCCTTAAAAACCGTTTAACCATTGTTATAAGCGGAAACCGTCCGCCTCCAAATGAGTATAAAAATTATCCTGATTTTATTTTATTTGATGATGACCTGAAGTTGCCACATACACCGGAAGAGTGGAACAGAGTGGGATTGGTGAGCCTTCCCTTTTATAAAATATCAATGTGGAGAGGAGAAGATGAAATTAACAGTAAGGATGAAAAAGCTGTTAGCCATATAATAGATAGTGTTCACGCTGCAAATAAATCTATTCGTTTTTGGGCAGCACCTGATACTGAAGCATCCTGGAAGTTGCAGATGAAAGTGCATGCTGATCTTATCGGTACAGATAAGATTGAAGAGCTTGCAAATTTATTACGAAGAGAAAAAAAATGAAATAATTTGTAAAACCCCGGCTAATTCATATTTTAAATAATTTATTTCAACCGTTGTATGGTCTTTAATTCATGAAGTGTTTTCAATACCAAAAAGAACACAATTATGCACCTGGTAAAGTATAAATAAATCTCTCAAACTTTCCACTACTTATTATGAGTATTTCTTTTCCTTATATATTAATCTGTTTATTAACAGGCATTGCAGTTATTGTTTTGCTGACAGCAAAATTAAGAGTACATGCTTTTTTTGCATTGATCATTGCATGCTTTGTTGTAGGGCTTGGTGTAGGCCTTCCGGTAAATGAAGTGATAAATGTTACTAAGGATGGATTTGGAAATATCATGAAATCTTTGGGTTTAATCATTGTGCTGGGAACCACTCTCGGCATATTATTAGAACATACCGGCAGCACAAAAGTAATGGCTTCTTTTATTTTAAGAATTACCGGAGAACGTTATGCAGCGCTTGGTATGAGCATCACCGGGTTTATTGTTGGTCTTCCAATCTTTTGTGATTCAGGATATATTGTTCTTAGCGGATTAAACAAATCATTGGCAAAACGTACGGGTACTTCAATGATTATAATGGCGGTGTCTTTAGCATCAGGATTGTATTCGGTGCATTGCTTAATTCCTCCACATCCCGGCGCAGCTGCAGCAGCCGGAATTATTGGAGTTGATTTTGGAAAGTTGATTTTATTTGGCCTTGTGGTAGCAGTGCCTTCAACTATTGTTGGATATGTGTGGGCAAACTATGCAGGGAAAAAAATAAAAACCGTTGTTGAAGAAGATGAAATACATGTTGCAGAAGATACCCACAGGCCTTCTGTAATAAATGCATTTTTGCCTGTTATAATTCCGGTTATTTTAATTGGATTAAAATCTTTCTTAGCAATTGAAAATTCAAATAATACTTGGTTGCTTCATTTATTTTTATCCATTGGCGATCCGGTGATTGCTTTGTCAATTGGTGTATTGCTCGCCTTTAATTGTAAACCTGGATGGAAGAAAAATACAGTTAGCATATTGCTGAGAGATGCGGCAGAAAAAGCCGGAGGCATATTAGTGATCATTGGTGCAGGCGGTGCTTTTGGGGCAATACTGGCTGCCACAAAAATAGGCGAGCACTTTAGCCAATCGCTGGCATTAGGAAGTCTTGGAATCCTGTTTCCTTTTTTGTTAACCTTCATTTTAAAAACAGCACAGGGGTCTTCTACTGTTGCCATTATTACAGCGGCATCGATTGTAAAACCTTTATTACCGGCTTTAGGACTGGCAACCGGTAATGGCCCCTTACTTTGTGTACTTGCAATGGGGGCAGGTTCAATGATGATCTCACATGCAAATGATGCCTACTTCTGGGTGATCGCAAAATTCTCCGGACTTGAGATGAAACCTATGCTGAAAGTATATTCAGTTGCTACGGTGTTAATGGGATTGGTATCGTTGGGAATGGTTTATCTTTTATCTCAGTTTTTATAATTGCTATTTGTATGCATATATTAATTGCTCCGAACGCTTTTAAAAACAGCCTCACTGCTGCAGATGCTGCCAAAGCAATTGAATACGGATTCCTGAAAAGCAAATTGAATTGTACATGTGAATGTTTTGCAATTGGCGATGGCGGCGATGGAACAGGAGAACTTCTTATAAAACATTGTGGAGGAAAAATTATCCAGGCGGAAGCGCACGATCCTTTAGGAAAAAAAATAAAGGCTTCATTTGGATTGATTGATAAAAATAAAACCGCAGTGATAGAAATGGCTGCTGCTTCCGGCCTGCGCTTATTAAAGCATGCTGAATTAGATCCTTTGCAAGCCTCATCTTCCGGCACAGGAGAGCTTATAAAATTTGCATTGGATAAAGGGGTCACAAAAATTATTATTGCAATGGGCGGATCAGCAACAGTGGATGGAGGCTGTGGAATATTGTCTGCTCTTGGCATACAATTTTTAACTAAGAAAAAAGAAAGAGTATTAAAGCCTGTAGATTTTTATAAGCTCCATAAAATTGATGTGACCGAACTTGATGAAAGAATTTTACAATGTGAAGTGATAGTGCTTTGCGATGTAGATAATAAATTGTTGGGCGGGAATGGTGCAGCTGCTGTATTTGGTCCGCAAAAAGGTGCAACACCAAAAGGAGTAAAAAAACTTGAAGCCTCTCTCACTAAGTTGGCTGCAGTTACCTTTAAACAAACAGCAAAAGATATGACAGGGATTAAGTACGGCGGTACTGCAGGCGGTGCAGCTGCCGGTTTATGTACTTTTTTAAATGCAAAACTTGTTAATGGCATTGATTACTTTTTGCATCTAACCAATTTTGAGAAAACATTGCAAAGAAGTGATGTTGTGATTACAGGAGAAGGCAGCATTGACGATCAAACATTGCAAGGTAAAGGTCCGTTTGGTGTAGCAAAGAGAGCTAAAGAAAAAGGAATACCCGTGATTGGCATAGCAGGAAGAATTCCTCTACATCCAGGAAAAGAATTGCGAAAATATTTTGATGTCCTCATATCCATAGGGCACGAACCTTTTGATTTACAAACTGCATTACAGCTTACAAATCAAAATCTGAAACGTACATCAATGGAGCTTGGTAATTTGCTGGTATTAGGAACCGATAAGATTGAAGAGCTTGCAAATTTTTTGCGAAGGAATGAATAATTTATTCCGGCAAAGGTTTAACCAGTATATCCTTATAATAAACTTTACTTGCAGGATCATGTCCCTGCAATGCAAAAGTACCGGATGACAAATGTTTTACTGCTCTGTCAGGAGTTTTCTCTATTCCTTCCGGCTCGGTATAATCAACGACAATTTTATTATTTATCATTATCGTTACTTTTTTCTCCTGCACTTTAATATACTCTGTGTACCACTCATTATCTTTTACATACACTTCTTTTACATCATCCACTGCGTATAGGCTGCCGGTTCTTCGCCAATCGGTATGTGAATTATTTACCTGCACTTCGTAGCCTTTGGATGGCCAGCCTTTTTCCTGGTAAGTGGTATGAATAAAGATCCCGGAATTTGATCCCTGCGTTGTCATAACCTTCGCTTTAAATTCAAAATTTTTAAAGTTGTGATCCATAACACTTCCTTCATAAAATAAATGCGCTCTCGGTCCATGAACCACTATCATTCCGTTTTCCACCGAAAAAGTAGCCGGATTTTCACTGGCTCTCCAACCAGTTAATGAAGTTCCATCAAAAAGAGATATCCATCCATTTGTCTTGTTATTATTTTTATTAACAGAGCATGAAGTAAAAAAAGCAAGTAAACAAAGAATGAGAAATTGTTTCATGAAATATTTTTAGAAGATAAATATATACAAAGAAAATAGGATCATTTTTTAAAACACGGTGCTGTCTTTAGTTTGTTGATAATTACGTTCACAAAAGTTCAGATTTAAAGCGATTGGTAAAATTAGTGTCCTGAATGCATAGAATGATAAGGGCTGTTAACACAAGGGTCTGATTTCATCCCGCTTATTAAAATTGTAAAATTAAAAAGTTAAATCAGCATTTAAAAACCTATACCGTTGTAGGTTTGCAGGTAAATTTTATTACCCCGCATTTCATCATTTCATAAAATGTTTTTACACAGATCAGTTTCATTATGTTTTCTTCTGTTGTTTTCTTTTGTTGTTGCTGCGCAAAAAAAATTTACACTCAGCGGTACGGTAATCAGTAAAAAAAATGGAGAGAGCTTAATAGGTGCAACAATAAAAGTTTTAAAAAATAACACCACAGTTACCAGTAACGAATATGGCTTTTACTCTATCACATTGCCCGCCGGAAAATATTCATTGGAGGTGAGCTTTGTTAATATGAACAGGTATACAAAAGAAGTTAGCCTTGATAGCAATGTTGTAATTAATATTTTTATGGAGGATAA
>JBKJSX010000264.1:0-5642 GCA_046594375.1 Chitinophagaceae bacterium | reverse complement strand
TAGCTGCGTAATACATAGAAGTGTTAATCCGATAAAAATCTTTTTAAGCATCTGTTTATATTTAAGCATTGTGATATTATTTTGCGAAAAACTTTTATTTATTTTTTATTTATGAAGTATAATAACATTACCGCCGCCCGAAGATAACACGAGCTTTATTACAGTAGCCTTATTAACTGCTTTAATTTGTTTTGTAAGATGATTTGCATTTACATCAGCATCAGGAGCATCACTGTAAATCTCTGCTGTATATTTTCCGGCAGCTAAAAAATCGAGTTTTAATTTTATTTCCCTGGCTTTTAAATTGGTAATTGTACCGATATACCAAACATCATTTTTGCATCGTGCAATAGAAACATACTCATCAACTTTTGCGCCGGGCACATACGTTTTATCCCATGTTGTTGGAATATTTTTTAATACCTCAAACCCGGGTTCACCAATGTATGCATCGGGATAATCGCATAGCATTGACAAATAATTTTCCAATACAATATACATCGCCAGCATGTGGCATCGTGTACCCATAACATACGGACGAAAATTCTGCACAACGAATTTAGAATAAGGCAAGGCTCTAAACCCTCCTAAATGATAATCAGTAGAACCCGCCAGCAGTCTTGTAAATACAATATTCATATCAGCATCGGGGCTCACCATATTATCCCATTTATCATGTTCATAATTTAATGCACCCTCACGGGCAAGCTCATTGGGATACGTGCGGCTGAGACCTGTAGGTTTATACGCTCCATGAAATTGTATATGCAAATGATGCAAAGCGGCTTTTTGTAAAATCTCTGTTTGTATGTTCACCATTTGCTGGTCATCACGGTCCAAAAAATCTACCATCATACCACTAATTCCCCATTTTTCAAATAAAGCAAAAGCCTCATCCAGCTTTGGATACAGCGCTTTCCAATGCGTCCATACACGAATCTCAACATTTTTTTGTTTTGCATAATCGCAAACCTTTTGCATATCTAATTCTGCAACTGGCTTTATTATATCCACATTATTGCCGGGCTGGTATCCTTCTCCATCATTGGTATACCATTCATGTCCTCCATACTCTACAATTGTATGATACCTGATATTATTGGCTGCACAAAAATCTATGTAATATTTATTTGTTTCAAAATTATTTCCTCCTTTAATACTATCAGTAATTATTGTTCCATTCCACCATGGAAAAGTTGTTGTGCCGGGATGCAACCAATTCCAATCTTTAATTTTTGTTGGCTCATTTAAACTTGTAATAATATTGGACTCAATTAATGCTCCAACTCTGTCAGATATTAATATTACACGCCATGGACTTGTATGAGGAAGAGTTGCTTTTACTTTTATATTGTTTTGATCAGGTAATGGTGAAAGAGTTCCGGAAATATTGCCCTCGTGTTTTACTAAATACATTCCGGCATAATCAAGCAATGCCGCTTCAGTAATGGCTACAAATGTATTGGGAAATTGAAACAAGGCAGGCATATCCATTAAAGTATCTTCCTTCATTTTACTTAAAGGCATTGTGGTATAAAGCCCTTCATGCGAGGATGTAAAATTTGGAAGCTGTAATGCTTTTACAATAGGGTCACCCGAAAATTTAAATTCGGTTTGTTCTTCTAAAAGCGTAAAGGATGTTTTGTTTTGCCTTGGCAACACATATCTAAAAGCAACGCCGTCATTAAAAGCTCGCACTTGTAAATTAACCTTGTAATTGTTTATGTTGTTTAGAGAAATTATGAGCTGCTTAAAATGACTGTTTATTTTTTTCGCTTTGCCTGCAATGAGCTCATAGGTTCCATTTACTTCGGTAAAAGCCGGCAATTTATTATTGCCTTTTTTTTTGAGTACGCTCTTATCTTCAAAAACAAGATTTAATGCTGAGTTTTTAATGATAAGTTTTTTTTGATACGCTACTGAATAAGCAGGTAAACCATGCTCAAACTTTAATGTAAAAATAATATTACCATCAGGAGATATTAAGCGAACCTCTTTCTGTGCAAAAAGATTTACGGCTAAGAATACAAAACAGCCGATATATATTATTTTTAAGTTCATTGATCAGGCATTGGTCTTCGGTTATTTTAGATAAGGCTTTATTGCCTTCTGCCAGATAGCATAACCTTTTGCTGTCATGTGCAATTTATCTTCCATGAAAATATCATCCATTGGTGTGCCATCAGCTTTCAACATTTTATGATACACATCAACAAAACCGGTCTTTGATCTTTTTGATAGAAACTTTTGAATCATATCATTTGCTGCTTCCATCTTTGGCATTAATTTTTGGCGGCTGGGGCTTGGCTTAATGCTTACAAACACAATAGGTATGCCCGGCAATTTGTTTCTTATCATGTTGAACAATTGCTGAAAGCGAATAAATACTGTAGCAGCAGAAACAGTATCCGAAGCAGCAAGATCATTTTCGCCACAATAAATTACAACCTGCTTTGGATGGTATGGAAATATAATATCATCTGCATACCTAATCACATCAGGCAGCGATGAACCGCCAAACCCTCTGTTGATAATTTTATACCCGGGAAAATAATTTTGTACATCAGTCCATTTTGTAAATGAAGAACTGCCCACAAAAAGTACTGCATGCTTTGTCTGGTAAGTACTATCCTGCTTCTTAAAAACCTGTATCTCATCCCAAAAAGCGGGATGTTGTTGTGCACAAACATTTTGCAAAGACAATGCAATAAAAAAAATTGCAGCATGAAATTTTAGAAATGACTTCATAAAAGATTAATTATTTACTTTGATCACATTGGTTCTTTTTGATACACCATTCTCATTTATAGCTTCAATTGAAAAATAGTATGGCATATTTTTATCCATTGCTTTAAAATAATATTCATTGGCTGAATGCACCATGATGCAATTGTACAATTTATCCGGAGCAACTCCTGTATAAATATTGTAAGCAAATGCATTATCAACCGGGCTCCATTTTATCCAGGCGCTGCGTGGATCTTTTTCAGTTCGTAAAACTACAAAACTCTTTACTGTATCAGGTTTTGCGCCGTTACCATTTCCAAAAACACGAAATCCGCTTATTGCAAATTTACCGGTGGGCATGTGAATATTTTCGAGCTTTAAAAACCTTGTTTGTACCGGTTGCTGCAATTCAACATAATCATGCGGTACATCAGTTTTATTATTGCTTTTATCTACTAATACATTCCATGTTTTTCCATTTTTGGATTCATATATTTTATATTGATGATAAACACCCAAAGACTTTCCTAAAAATGTTGCATCCTGGTCGGCATAATTTATTTGGATTGCACTTACTGTTGAAATCTTTCCAAGATCGGTTTGTATCCATTCACCTTTTTCTGCAGACTTTGCACTCCAATAAGTTTTTATATTTTCATCAACAGCAAAGTTTGGATAATAACTTCCAAGTGTTGATGAAACTGTGACAGGTTTATTATAATTTAAAAGCATCCAACCTGTAAAACCGCCCTCACCCCCTGCTCCTCTCCACAAGTGGAGAGGGGAGAAGCCGGTTCCTGTCTCCGCTTGCGGAGAAGAGCCAGGGATGAGGTGCGGATAATCACCGAACGCTGCATCCATGTACAATACTCCATCTTTATCAAAGCCTGCCGGCCAAATACCGATCCTTCTTTCAAAATTATTTTTTGCTGAAATTGCAATGGTTGATACATGCCACCAGTTGTTATATACATCCTGGAAAGTTGCTCCATGGCCTGCACCCCTTGCAAAGCCTCCGGGCTTATAGGAGAATGGCAATGACTGCGGAGTGAAAGGACCTAATGGATTATCACCAACAACCACACCATCTGCATATCCGCTGAACTCAGTGCCCGGCGCACCATATTGCAAATAATATTTTCCATTGTGTTTTGTCATCCATGATCCTTCAATAAAAGGATCGAGAAAAGTATTGTCCATGTATTCTCCAAAGCGTTGCCAGCCATATCTCCACTCTTCAAGAAAATACATTTCTTTTCTTGTGCCGACAGGTTGCAAAGTTTTCCTGTTGAGTTGTATTCCATAAAGCGGGTAACGATTGCTGCTGCCGTTGTACATGTATAATTTGCCATCATCATCCGTAAAAAATGCGGGATCCCATCCGCCAATAGAAAAAGAATCTACCAGGGGTTTCCAGTTATTATTTTTTGGATCAGTACTCATCCAGATCGTAAAATTGTTTGTGTAGGTAGATCCGAATACGATCATTGTATCACCGATCATTCCAATGGCAGGTGCACATAGTTCATCATACCCCGCATTCCATGGGCGCAAAAATTTTTTTGAAATAAAATTCCAGTTAAGCATATCGCTGCTCCACCAATAACCCCATTGGTTAGTGGAGAATAAATAATAATCGTTCTTATACTTCACTATTACCGGATCTGCTGTGGCCCTGTGTTTACCCCACTCTGCAAAGTTGGGGATAGGAGTGTAGCCGTAATCAATATTGATTGGGTTACAATAAGTGGTCTGTTTTTTTTGAGCGGAAACATCGAAAGAAAAAAAAGTAATTATTAAAAAGCAAAATATTTTTCTATTACTTCTCATCTTAGTTTAGGTATGGACTTTTAAAATTTAATTTTTTCAATCCAGCTTTTACTTCCGGGCAACTCATAAATAAATTCCATAGTAAACCACTGCGGTAGTTTTCCATCATTACAACAATTGGTCCCTGGTCAATGGCAAGATATTGTTTAGGGTACCAATTATCTGTTTCACTAAACGCATCATAAAAGCCATACTTTCCCCATAATTTATCCCTCATATCATTTTGCCAATGCCGTATTGCCTGCATTGAATATTGCGGCGTGTAGGGCATGGATGCAAGTGCAGCAGTGGGAGATATAACTCCAATATCTTCTTTACCTGGTGCATGAGCTGCATAGCCTTTTACAGAATAGCTGGCAGTAAGGCCCCAGCTATTACTGGAATAGCCTTTATATTTTTTTGGATTGTCTACACACCAATCGTGATTTATTAAAGCCTGGTTTTTATTTTCCTGCCAATAATCTGCATACCTGTCTTTTAAGCCATGTGGGTTTAATCCAAGATAGGAGTAGTGTGCCCAAAAAAGCGGTCCGCCATATTCCTTCGCTCCATTATGTGAAAGACGTAATGTGTACCCATACTTTGTTGAAGTAGTTTTTATCGCACCGCTTTTTGCCCAGCCTTCGTGATATACTGCTGCAGGAATTGTGTGTGTGGGTGAGGAAGCAGCAAGCACATACATTATTAAACATTCGTTGTAGCCGGTAACTGCAAAATTCATTTCCCAATTATAGGTGGGGCTCCAATGCCAGTATAAAACATTTTTGCCATTGCGATACCAATCAAACTCAACTTCTTTCCAAAGCTTATCAATTCTTTGTGCAAGATATTTTTCTTCTGCATTTCCGTTTGCAAAATATTGACGGACACAAAGTAAGCCCTGAAGCATGAAAGAACTTTCCACCAGGTCACCTCCATTATCTTTTCTGCCGAATGGTTTTACTTTTCCTGTTTCACCAAATAACCAGTGCGACCATGCACCATGAAAGCGATCTGCTTTTTCAAGAAAGCTTACAATCTTTTCTAACCTTTTTCTTCCTTCATCTTTTGTAATAAAATTCCGGTTAATGCCTGCAAGAATTGCC
>JBKJSX010000064.1:0-4177 GCA_046594375.1 Chitinophagaceae bacterium | reverse complement strand
TAAAAATTGCAAAAGAAGATGGATTTCCGGATGGAATGACCATTGATAGCCAGGGTATGCTTTGGATAGCACATTGGGATGGATGGCAGGTAACCAGGTGGAATCCTGATACTGAGGAAAAAATTTTTGCAATAAAATTACCTGCTGCTAAAATAACATCCTGCTGCTTTGGAGGTAAAAATTTAGAAGACCTATACATTACCTCAGCCAAAACAGGGCTTACCGAAAATGAATTGCTAAAGCAGCCTTTGGCAGGAAATCTTTTTGTAATTAAAGACTGTGGATTTAAGGGAATTCCCTCAATTGAATTTTAAAATATATATTATAAAATAGACAACCATTTTTTTTGATAAATATTCTTACATTAAATTAAAATTCTTAGTTACAAGCAAAATAACAAATTAGTAACGGGTACTATAAGGGTTTAAATCTAACTGTGAAACTTCGATGCATAATCACTTTGTGTTTTTATAAATTTTTAATTTCAATTACTGAAAGTTTAAGCAATGTATCGGAGTTTCATTTCCGAATTTATTTACAGATTAGTGCAACATTTAAATAATCAAAACCCCTCTGAAACAATAATCGGTAAAAGCATTCTGCTAACGCAATCCTGATCGGGATTTGTTGTTATCTTCAACTCAGGTTTTTCAATCGTTTTGTTTAAATTAAATACTAATGGATCTTAAACCTACAGTAAGCAGGATTACAATTTACCCGATAAAATCACTCGACGGCATTTCTTTGAAAAAAGGAATGATAATAAAAGGTGGTTGCCTGTTACACGACAGAGAATATGCGATTGCTGATTTGGATGGAAATTTTATTATCGGAAAAAACAACATACTTATTCATGCTTTACGTTCGTCAATTAATTTTGATACCCGGATAGTTTCATTTATGCGCCAGGGAGAAATAAAATGGAATGACTTTCATTTACAAAATGAAAAATCTGCCATTGATTCTTACCTATCTTCTTTTTTTAAGATCCCTTGCACACTTCTACAAAATAATGAGGGGCGCTTCATGGATATTCCCGACATAAGTGGCATAACTATTCTTTCAACATCCAGTTTAAATTCAATTTCACAATGGTTCAATAATCTTGAGTTGGAAGAAACAAGAAAGCGTTTTCGTGCAACAATTGAAATAGAAGCAACAACTCCATTTTGGGAAGACCATCTCTTTTCAAAAGAAGGATCTGGAATTGAATTTACACTTGGTGAAGTAACATTGTTTGGTATGAGCCCGCGTGCAAGGTGTGTTGTGCCTACCCGTAATCCTGAATCAGGGGAAGTTGTCCATGCATTTCCAAAGATCTTTTCAAAACACCGGGCTTCAGATTTGCCTGAATGGTCAACATTAAAAGAATATGGTCATCATTATTTTTTAACTGTAAATTGTTATATCCCTGAAACAGAAATAGGGAAATGGATTAAAATTGGAGATGAAGTGAATATTGTTGGTAAAAAAGTTTTTTATTGATCTTCTCTTAAATATTTCAGGGGCTAAGAAGGAAAGTTTCACATCATTACATAATGTAAAGTCGGATTGTCTTAACTACAACACAAAAATTATGATGCTAACTAAGACAAGTAATAGTTTATATAAACATATCAATAAATATGAATTTGCAAAAATATTGGAGGAGCGATAATAATACTGCCAACAAGTTAACTAACATTTTATTTATAATTATTTGGTTGCATTATTATGGATTTTAGAATTTAAATTAGGTGTACGATTTTCTTATATGGGAAAGAGGAGAGTAAACATAATTCCGTTTAGTGAACCAGTAATTTTAAATGGTAAAATTGATTTTGGTGAAATGATTTTAAATGCAGTGATTTTTGTACCACTTGGTATATATGCAGCGATCATATTTGAAAAATTGGATCTTTGGAAAAAAAAATTTTCTTATTTTTCTTAATTAGTTTAATGATTGAAGGACTTCAATTTATTTTAAGAGTTGGGGCTTTTGATATTACAGATATAATTACTAATACCTTAGGAGGAATTATTGGATTAATGTTATTTAAAGCAATTGGGCAAGTATTTAAAAATAAACTGAAAGCTCAAAAATTGATAAACAGGATTGCAGCATTAGGAACTTTCTTAATGACTTTGTTGTTAATATTACTAAAATTAAACATGCTACCAGTGAGATATCAATAATAATAAATGCCCGTATTCCAAATAACATTTCTTGTGTCAAGAAAAACTTCGCACAACAAATGCATTTGTAAAAGAATAGGGGTGACAAGCCAGACTTTTGCAGTAGGAATTCTTATCATCTTTTGTTCCATCAGACTTAAATCTATTCAGCATTTGTATTTATCTTCAACTTCAGTTTTTCAATTGGAATTTTTCACCGTGCGGAAAGTTCCTTATTGCCATGTCTTCACAAATACTCAACGTCAGACTGTGAAAAAACTTTCTTCACCTGTACCAATCACGCTGTATAATTTCCTGTAAGGATCATAGCTGCTTATTTAGACAGCCTTCAAAAACAATAAACGATGTACTGTAAAAAAATAGGGTTGCCTGTTTGGGCTGCAAATAGTTTTTATAACGGCATTATTAAAAGTACAGACTACTCTCTTGTAATCCGGTGTCCAGTTTTGTATTGCCTGCAGCATTTTATCGAACCCTAATATATTTTTGGTACGCATAAAATTGTAACAAAACATGATGAGGTTCATTTCTCCATTTACTTTCTGCAATCCTTTAAGCAATGTGTGGGTATAACCCCAATGTCTTTTTATGCTGCCGAAGGGATGTTCACATATGGCCTGTCGTCGCTTGTAATACTGCGGATTTTTTTTGATGTTGTTATCATTTATATCAACGGCATTCTGGTATTCACTTCGCTGGATAATGCGTTTAGGAAGTTTAGTACACTGGCTTTTTAATACACAGGTTTTGCATGCATCGGTGCGGTAGGTTTTAAAACGGTAACTGGTTTCATTAGCTTCGCCTTTTTTATTATGCCATGTACCCAATGATGTTAATACAGCGCCTGCAGGACAGCTATAAGTGTCTGCTGATTTATCATAGCGAAAACTTTCTGCTAAAAATTCATTCGCAATATGTTTAACTCCGGGTTGCTCTTTGTAGGCTACATGCGTTATCATATTATCCTGTTGGCATTGCTGCAATTCGGCGCCGGTATGATAGCCTTTATCGGCCAGTACCATTATAGTATCTTCTTTTTGCAATTGTAAATTTTCTTTGGCCTGTGTGGCTGCTTTATGCAAAGCCTTGCCATCATTGGTATTAGTGGCCCCGGTATGTACTATCAGGTTATGTTTGTCATCTACAGCATTCTGTATATTGTAGGCTACTTCCACAATATTTTTTACAATGATTATGCTGCGGCTATCCGCATCAGTGGTGCTGATTTGTTTATCGCCGGTGTTGTTTAATTGTTGTTGAAGTGTATCGTATTTTATGATTCGCTCTTTTAATTTGACCATACCCTGTGCTATCTTTTCTTTTTTTATCTGCAGTTCATCACGGGCCATTGTGTTTTCCTGCTTATCAAGTTCATCCAGTTCCTGTAAATATTTAGCGGTCTTATCCTGTATAAACTGTTGATGCCTGTATATCTTTTTTTGATTGTAATTATTCTTGCGGCTGTTGACTGCTTTAAATTTGCTGCCGTCTACACCAATTATTTTTTTGCCCAGCAGGCCGGCATCGCTTAAAAACTGTACGTATAATTTGAACATGTTTTGCAGCGGCTGTGAATGTAGTTTACGAAAATCGGCAATCGTATGATAGTTGGGTTGAAGGTTTTGTAGCAGCCATTGCAATTCTATATTGCGGCTGCATTCTTTTTCCAGCTTACGGCTGCTGCGTATTTTGTTGAGATAGCCATAGAGGTAAAGTTTTAAAAGCAATGCTGGAGCATAGGGCGGACGGCCCTCGCTCTTATGTATGGTGTTAGTGAAACCTATTTTTTGCAGATCCAATTTATCTATAAAAACATCAATGAGCCTCACAGGATTTGATGCAGATATCTGCTCTTCCAGAGTTATGAAATAAGTTTGATTGCGATTGCTGCCTTGTATGAATTGCATAGACTATTCTTTACAAAAATCATACAGTGCCTGGGCAATTCACATAGTGTGTATATTTGGTTGGCAGCAGAAAGTTTTTTCACAAACTCTCGTTG
>JBKJSX010000231.1:0-2982 GCA_046594375.1 Chitinophagaceae bacterium | reverse complement strand
TCTTCAAAGTTTTTTACTCCACCCGGAAGAAATCCCCACATCATCGAAACTAAATGCCGTTTACTGTCTTTTCTGCCAATTAACATGCAAGGGTGCATAGTATGATCGAATCCATTTACATAAGTGGCTACAGGAAAATTCATTTGCAATTGCGGATCCACGATTATATCAGGAAAATAATCGGTAATACTTTCTAAATTTATTTCAAAAGATATATGGTAACACATGGTTATAAATTTTCGAGTTCTTGCAATCGCATTCTAATATTTTGACTTTTGTATTTAATATTTACATACAACTCTCCAAAAGTGATTTCCAATCTTGGCTTTATTGTATGATCCCTGGAAATACTCCAGTTAGTATTGCCGGCAATGTATTTATGAATTTTTTGAGTAAATAATTTTTCCGTTATTGTCTTTAACTCTTTTGGATCAATTGTTAAAGATGAATATATGATGTACTGTGACTCCGGGTTAAGCATGCCAAGTACTTTTTGCCGATGCTTACTATTTTCCAAATCAATTATAGCAGCCAGTTTATCAGTTGAAACGGCATTAAAATGAATTTTTGCAAGACCCTTATCACTATAATGAGTAAAGAGTAAAAAAGTCTTGCTGTCAATTTGAGCAAGGGAAGAAAGCCGTAATGTTTGAGAAACTAAATATTGCTTTTTCAAATTTAAAAACGTTGAAATAAATTTTTCTTCAAACCTGCAAAATGGATTTAGCATCATTATATTTTTACTTTCAAAATTTCATTCATGTTGGTAGTATATTTTTTACTTAATTTTTCTGCACGCAATTTATATCTCCTGTCAAACCGCTGCACAGCCATTCGCAATGTATCCCTGCCCATATCACTATTTAATTGGTCTACAACTTTCGACAAGATTTTGTCTTTACTTCTATCAAGTTTATCAAACAGATTGATCTGCACCTCTGATTCAGGAATTAAATTCAATACAATCACTCCGCATTTCATATATAAATAATCTTTTTTAAAAATAATTTCTAATCCTTTTAAAGCATATCCAATGACCTCCTTGGTTAAGTTTGTAGCCGTTTCGCATTGGATAGTTATAGAGTGACTGTATTGCTTATGTTCAGTTTTATGAGGGTTGGTAGCAATGAAAATATTTATTGCCTTACAAACAGATTGTTCGTTGCGCAATTTTAATGCACAACTTGCGGCGTAATTGCTAATAGCCTCTTTAACGATTGAATGATCACCTGTTAGTTTTCCAAAAGATCTGCTTGTACAAATATTTTTTTTCTTTTTAGGCTCACATTCCCATTTAATGGAAGGAATTCCCTTTAGCTCATTCCATAAACGCAAGCCAACAACACTAAGATTATCACGTATCCAATCAGGTGGAATATTTGTAAAATCTTTTGCGGTTTTAAATCCATTTTTTCTGAGGAGCAAAGCATATTGACGACCGATTCCCCAAATATCTTCTACCTCAATATACTCCAGCATTTCATCAATTAATTTTTCGTTAGCGGCATAAAAAACACCTACATCTTTAAACTTCTTTTTAGCATAACGGTTAGCCATTTTCGCCAAAGTTTTAGTGGGCGCTATGCCAATCGTGGTTGGAATTCCAATGTTTTGAAATACCGATTTTCTAATTGTAACTCCGAGTTGTAATAAGTTTGAATAAGTTAACTCTGTCATATCCAAAAATGCCTCATCTATGGAGTATACTTCTATTTTTGGTATAAAGGATGCCAGTGTTTTCATCACCCTTTCACTTAAATCTCCATACAATGTATAATTACTACTGAAGACATGAACATCATTTTTTCTAAATAAATCTTCACTCATGTATGCAGGTGTACCCATTACAATTCCTAAAGCTTTTGCCTCATCACTTCTTGCAACTACACAACCATCATTATTACTTAATACCACTACAGGCTTATAGTTAAGATTTGGCTGGAATAATCTTTCACAGCTTGCATAAAAATTATTACAATCAATCAGCGCAAACATTTTACATCATTTGGGTTTATTATAATTGATGTTATTACTCCCCATACTATAAAATTCATATCAACAGTAATTTCAATCTCCTTATATTTTTTATTAGCAGGGGCCAACCAACATTTGTTACCATTCATTCTTAGGTATTTCACTGTAAATTCTCCATTTAAAACCGCCAAAATTATGTCACCGGTTTTAGGAGTTATACTTCTGTCAACAAGAAGTTTTGCCTTAGGTGGAATAAATGCATCGATCATTGATGTTCCTTCACATTCAATAAAAAATGTTGATAGAGGATGTTTAATAAGTTCATCATTTAAGTCAATCCTTTTTTGCAAATAATCGTTTGCAGGTGATGGAAATCCTGCAGGAACCCTGAAATCAAAATATGATATGTAAGATTTTTTCGCTTCACTTATTGCCATTTTGTATGTATTTAATCGTTTAAAACAATCTTCCCTGTGCTCCCGGTCTTCTAAAAATACTTGTATCCAAACTCCATTCTTCTGCGTTCATGTTATAGAGCTTGCCAAATTTTTTATATTGTTGTGCTACCATTTGTGCAATGTTTCCTTCGCCACGCATGCGCACGCCCCAGCGTGTATCGTTAACTTTTCCATCGTGGCTTTGCTCAATTAAATGCCACACTTTATCTGCACGGTCAGGAAAATTTTTATAGAGCCAGTCATGAAATAAAAACTTGATTGCTCCATTCAATCTAATAAAAGTGTAGGCTGTAAAAGTTGCGCCATTATCTGCAGCAGCTTTCATTATGCGTTGCATTTCGTGTTCATTTAATCCGGGTATCATCGGGCCCATCATTACACCCATGCGAACACCGGCGCTGCTGAGTTCGTTGATCACTTTTAATTTTTGTTTGGCTGTTGTAGTTCTTGGTTCCATTACCCTCCGCAGATCTTCATTAAAAGATGTTATGGAAACCATAGCGGAAACAATTTTTTTCTTCGCCATTTCCTGCAACACATCTTTGTCTTT
>JBKJSX010000096.1:0-6793 GCA_046594375.1 Chitinophagaceae bacterium | reverse complement strand
ACATACCAAAACAATCCGAATGAAAAGAGAACAATTAACCGAAGCAATTTTTGCAAAAAAATCTTACCTGTGTATTGGGTTAGATACTGATGTAAATAAAATTCCGGCATACCTGGGATCTCATGCTGATGCGGTCTTCAGGTTTAATAAAGAAATTATTGATGCCACTGAAGATCTTTGTGTTGCCTACAAGATAAATACAGCTTTTTATGAAGTGATGGGCGCAGTTGGTTGGGAAATGATGGAGAGGACCGTGAACTATATTCCTGATACGCATTTTAAAATTGCCGATGCAAAGCGTGGAGATATTGGAAATACTTCATCACAATATGCAAAAGCATTTTTTGAAACCATGAACTTTGATGCCATAACTGTTGCCCCTTACATGGGTGAAGATTCAGTAAAACCTTTTCTTGAGTATGAAAATAAATGGGCTATCGTTTTAGCATTAACTTCCAATGCAGGTGCTTCAGATTTTGAGTTGCAAAAAATCGTTATGGAAATGGAAGACCTTGAAGAAGGAATGCATACGCGGAAAAATAAAATATCTTATTTGTATGAAAATGTTTTACATGCATCCTCAAGATGGGGCAGCCCGGATAATTTAATGTTTGTTGTTGGCGCAACGCAGGCAGACCAAATGGTAAATATTCGTAAAATTATTCCTGATAACTTTTTATTGATTCCGGGAGTTGGCTTCCAGGGCGGAAGTTTAAAAGAAGTCTCTAAGCAAGCCATGACAAAGGATTGCGGCATTTTGGTAAATGTTAGCCGTGCAATTATTTATGCCGGCGAAACAGAAAATTTTGCAGAAGAAGCAAGAGCAATTGCTTTGCAATATCAAAACGAGATGGCAACTTATTTATCTAAATTATAATTATGGAAATTCAGAAATTTTATATATAATCTCCAGCAACATTAATAGTTTTTGCATAATTTTTTAAAATGTTGGTAGCATAGAAATGCAAATGATAGAATATTCCTAAACTATGCAATTATATTTGTACCACTGATTATGATATTCATAGTCATCAAATCAAAAACCCGCCTGCGGTAGGCAGGTCATCAAATCAGAAATTTCTTTATGGCACAAGATCTTTTTCAATCTCCCGATTATTTTTTAGTAGATGAATTATTAAGTGACGAACATAAATTAATAAGAGAGTCAGTTCGCAATTATGTAAAAAAAGAAATTTCACCAATCATTGAAGACTATGCACAGCGAGCAGAATTTCCACAACAGATCATAAAACAATTAGGTGATCTTGGATGCTTTGGTCCAACCATTCCGCAGGAATATGGTGGCGGTGGAATGGATTATATTTCTTATGGGCTAATGATGCAGGAATTAGAAAGAGGTGACAGCGGCGTGCGCTCAACCGCGTCTGTACAGGGTTCGCTGGTTATGTTTCCTATTTATCAATATGGCAATGAAGAGCAAAGAAAAAAATATTTACCTAAACTTGCCAGCGGTGAATGGCTTGGATGTTTTGGATTAACTGAGCCAAACTATGGAAGCGATCCTTCAGGAATGTTATCCAATTTTAAAGATGCCGGAGATCATGTTATTTTAAATGGAAGTAAAATGTGGATCAGCAATGCGCCTTTTTCGCAGGTTGCAGTTGTTTGGGCAAAAGATGAAAGTGGTGAAATAAAAGGTTTGATATTGGAAAGAGGAATGGAAGGGTTTACAACACCAACAACACATGGCAAATGGAGCCTGCGTGCAAGTGCCACAGGCGAATTGGTATTTGCTAATGTAAAAGTTCCGAAAGAAAATATTTTGCCAAACGTAAAAGGGTTAAAAGGTCCGTTGGGTTGTTTAACAAAAGCCCGTTACGGAATTGCATGGGGAACGATTGGTGCCGCAATGGATTGTTATGATACTGCATTGCGTTATTCAAAAGAAAGAATCCAGTTTGATAAACCAATAGGCGGTTTTCAATTGCAGCAAAAAAAACTGGCAGAAATGATAACTGAAATTACAAAAGCACAACTCCTCAATTGGAGGCTTGCGGTATTGATGAATCAAGGCACCGCAACTCCGCAACAGGTGAGCATGGCGAAAAGAAATTCGTGCGAAGTGGCATCAAATATTTGCAGGGATGCCCGCCAAATGCTTGGCGGCATGGGCATTACAGGCGAATATCCGATTATGCGTCACATGATGAATTTAGAAAGTGTTATCACTTACGAAGGAACACATGATGTTCATTTATTAATAACAGGGATGGATGTTACCGGGTTAAATGCGTTTAAGTAGCCACCTGTTTCCCGAAGGGGGAACTTAGGATGTATCTCTACAATTATAAAAACTACTTTCTTATAATTGAGTTTTAATACTAACAATTTAATAATGTCTGAAATTTAAAAACAAATCTAAACTTAAGTTCCCCCTTCGGGGTACAGGGTGCTTTTTTATAATGTCTAAAATTCAAAATAACGCTAAACTTAAGTTCCCCCATCGGGGTACAGGGTGCTTTTTTCTTATCGGTTTTATGGGGTGCGGTAAAAATTACTGGGGAAAGAAATGGGCCCACACTTCCGGGTATGATTTTTTTGATATTGATAAAATTGTAGAACAGCAACAGGATAAAACAATATCTGAAATATTTGCAAAAGAGGGCGAAGATCATTTTCGCAATCTGGAAACAGCTGTATTAAGAAATTTCAGCAATAAGGACAATGCCATCATTGCAACAGGCGGCGGCACTCCATGTTTTAATGATAATATTACATGGATGAATAAAAACGGAACCTGTATTTATTTACAATCGTCTCCTGAAAATATTTTAAAGAGACTGGTAAGTGAAAAAGAAAAAAGGCCGCTAATAAAAAACCTGAAAGATGATGAATTGCTTTTTTACATAACTGAAAAAATAAAAGAAAGAAAACTTTTTTACAACCAGGCTAAAATAATTTTAAATGTTGATGACCTTTCTCAAAATTATATCCCTGACATGTTAATTGTGTAACAACTAACAACAACCTACTAATCATGCACAAAGGTTTTGTAAAAACAGCTGCCATCCTGGGTTTTTTCGCAGTTATATTGGGTGCATTTGCTGCACATGCGCTAAAAGAATTATTATCAGATTATGCGATAAATATTTTTGAAACCGGGGTACGTTACCAGTTCTATCATGTATTTGCATTACTGGGTGCCGGAGTTTTGTACAAAGAATTTCCAAATAAGTTTATAAAATGGTCTGGTATATTTTTTATTGCAGGAATAATTTTATTTAGCGGCTCGCTGTATTTTCTTACCTATGTAAAGGGTACTGTTATGCCCGGTTATAAATGGATAGGGCCAATAACTCCAGTCGGTGGATTGTTATTCATTCTTGGATGGCTTTTTCTCTTTGCCGGTTGTTTTAAAAACAAAAAACAATAACTTCAAAACCTTCTAAACGCCTTAAACCTTTTATTATCTTTGCCACCATGCCCGCAACTCCTAAAAAGAAAAAAAATAAAGGTCTTGATACTACTAAAATGAAACCCGAAACGGTTGAAAAAGTAGTAGCTAAAGAATTGTGGAGGGATGAACGTACACACAAAATATTTGGTGCGTTTTTTATGCTGATTGCCTTTCTTTTATTTGTTGCATTTACATCTTATTTATTTACCTGGCAGGAAGATCAGTCGAAAGTTTTTAAAGGCGCTAAAATATTACTGCCAAGTCAGGATCAGAATGTGGCAAATTTGCTTGGTACTGCCGGGGCATTTTTCTCTGACTTTTTTATTCGCCAGGGATTTGGAATAGCATCTTATCTTTTTTGCACTTTCTTTTTTATTATCGGCGTCAATTTATTTTTCGGTAGAAAATTATTTTCATTCAGTCGCAATATTAAATATGTAATTGCGGGGCTGATCGTTATTAGTGTTACCGCATCTTTTATAATGCAGGGAAAAACATTTGCTTGGGGCGGTGCCGCCGGCGATACAATGAATGAATGGTTGCAACAGATCATCGGAAAAGTGGGTACAGCAGCGGTTTTACTTGTTGCGGTTCTGTGTTATATCATCTGGAGATTTAATCCTGTGTTTAGTTTTTCAAAGAAAAACAATTTACAGGATGATGATGCAAGGTTAACCATTGATGAGGATTTTTTACCAGGAGAAAGGGAAGATGAAAATGAATTAACTTCTTTTCAAACAAATTCCCTGCAAACGGTGAGCAATCAAATGATGGCCCCCAAAGAGGAGTACATACCCAATTTTGATCTGCAGTTAATTGAAAAAGATCATGTAAATGAAAATCCGCATCCGACTCCGGAAAGTATCCTTGAGCCTCAAAGAGTAATTCCTAAAAACAATCTTGAACTGGAAATAAAAAGCCTTCCTGAAAAACCTATAGAAGACATAATTATCCCAACAAGAGGAGTACCTGTAAAACCTTACGATCCTATCCTGGATCTAAGAGATTATAAATATCCAAAGCTCGAACTTTTGGAAACGCACGGCAGCGAACAAATTGTTAGAGACCCTGCGGAACTTGAAACAAACAAAAACCAGATCATCAATACACTCAAGAATTATGACATAGAGATTGAAAAAATTATGGCTACAGTAGGGCCAACTGTTACTTTATATGAGATAGTTCCAAAGCCAGGCGTTCGCATTTCACGCATAAAAAATCTTGAAGATGATATTGCGTTAAGCCTTGCTGCGCTTGGTATAAGAATCATTGCTCCCATACCGGGCAAAGGAACTATCGGTATTGAAGTACCAAATGTTCGCAAAACTGTTGTGAGCATGAAAACCTTATTGAACTCAGAGAAATTTCAAAATAATAATTTCTCATTGCCCATTGCTATTGGCAAAAAAATTGATAACGATAATTTTATTGTTGATCTCACAAGCATGCCGCATCTTTTAATGGCGGGTGCAACAGGCCAGGGAAAATCAGTTGGTTTAAATGCTATTCTTGTTTCTCTTCTTTATAAAAAACATCCATCGCAATTAAAATTTGTACTGATAGATCCTAAAAAAGTAGAGCTTAGTATTTACAGCAAAATTCAAAATCATTTTTTAGCAAAACTTCCGGGTGAAGAAGATGCGATCATCACCGACACCAAAAAAGTAATTCATACGCTTAATGCATTGTGTATTGAAATGGATAATCGCTATGATCTATTGAAAGAAGCAGGCACACGAAACATAAGGGAGTACAACGAAAAATTTGTAAATAGAAAACTGAATCCTGAAAAAGGGCATCAGTATTTACCATTTATTGTTTTGGTGATTGATGAATTTGCCGACCTTATTATGACAGCAGGTAAAGAAGTGGAAATGCCCTTAGCCCGTCTGGCCCAGCTTGCAAGAGCAATAGGCATTCATCTTATTATTGCAACTCAACGCCCATCAGTAAATATTATTACCGGAACCATTAAGGCAAACTTCCCTGCACGTATAGCTTTTAAAGTTAGCAGCAAAATTGACAGCCGCACTATTTTAGACGTTGGCGGCGCCGAACAATTAATTGGTAAAGGCGATATGCTTATCAGTTATAATGGTGAACTAACACGTTTGCAATGTGCTTTTGTTGATACACCCGAAGTGGATAAGGTAACTGAATTTATTGGCGACCAGCGTGGCTATCCGCAGGCATTCTTATTGCCGGAATATGTTGATGAAAAAGAACTGGAGGCAAAGGGATTTGATGTAAATGATAAAGATCCCTTGTTTGATGATGCTGCAAGATTGATAGTTATGAGCCAACAGGGAAGTACATCTTTGTTACAGCGCCGTATGAAGCTCGGTTACAATCGTGCCGGCCGATTAATGGATCAGTTGGAGGCAGCCGGTGTAGTTGGACAAAACCAAGGCAGCAAAGCAAGAGATGTTCTTATCAAAACTGAAAGCGAGCTGCAGCAATATCTAAATGGGGTATAAGTGTAAACTTGTATCAAATTGCGTTTTTTGGATATTTATTCTTCCCCCAAAACATCCTTATTATTTATTTTACGTACATATTTAAATATGTAACTTTAGTTATCACCGCCGGTTTATGAAAAATAAAAACAAAATATGGCTTCTTTTTTTTTGTTTTATTACTTCAATTGCTAACAGCCAGCCTCTACCGCTAAACCTGGATTGCCCTCCGAATATTGGTTTTGAATCAGGAACATTTAATAACTGGAATTGTTTTGCAGGAACTATTCTCAGAGATGGTTCATTAAACTTATCTGCATCAAGTCCTGTTCCCGACAGGCATACTATAATAGCAAATTCTTATCCGCAGGAGTTAGATCCTTATGGAAAATTTCCGATAAATTGTCCTAACGGAAGTGGGTATTCTATTCGTTTAGGAAATGCAATATCAGGGGGACAGGCAGAAGGTGTAAGCTATACATTTAATATTCCTGCAGGTAATAATGATTACAGTATTCTTTATAATTATGCCGTTGTTTTTCAAAACCCTCCACATAAGCCTTATGAGCAGCCCCGCTTCACATCCAAAGTTTATAATGTTACTGATAATAAATATATCGAATGCGGATCATTTGAATTTTTAGCCTCATCAACTCTGCCCGGCTTTCAACTATCGAGCTTGGGAAATACTGTTTACTATAAACCATGGTCGCCGGTAACTGTAAATCTTTCAAATTTAGCCGGCAAAACTGTTCGCCTGGAATTTACTACCAATGATTGCGCTTTTACCCAGCATTTTGGTTATGCTTATCTTGATGTAAATGAAGATTGCTCTTCATCTCCTATTTCAGGTAACACTTATTGCGGGGAGGCACAATCCGTTACATTAATTGCACCTTTTGGTTTTGCAACTTATACA
>JBKJSX010000243.1:0-12954 GCA_046594375.1 Chitinophagaceae bacterium | reverse complement strand
ATAGTTACCAATCATCCTCTTGAACTCATAATATTCTCCGATGAAGGAGAGAGTCTGTTAGGCAGCAAAGCACTGGCAGGTGGTTTTAAAGAGGGGAGATTAAAAACTATAAGTCAGTCTGGATTAATTGTAAGTGAAGGTATAAAAGTTATCGGTGGAAATTCTGATAGTATTCAAGATGTTATTAGAAAAAAAGGTGATTTAACTGCATTTGTAGAACTGCATATTGAACAAGGTGGAATTTTAGAAAAGGAAAATATTCAGATTGGGGTAGTGGAAGGTATTGTGGGTATTGAAGACTGGGAAGTAACCGTTGAAGGTTTTGCAAATCATGCAGGTACAACACCCATGAATCTGCGGCAAGATGCATTGCTTTCCGCCGCTAAACTTATCATCGCCGTCAATGAAGTTATCACCAGCCATGAAGGCAACCAGGTTGGTACAGTTGGCAAAATTTCTGCACAACCCGGAGCCTATAATGTAGTTCCCGGAAAAGTTATTTTGGGGTTGGAGATAAGAGATTTGTCATATGATAAAATTTGGGAGCTCTTTAATGAAATAGAAAAGAGAGCAGTAGCTATTGGTGTTTCAGGTGGTACAACAATTACCTTCAAGAACCAGTTACTGGGTGCTACACCAGCGCTGACGAATAAATCTATTCAGGATAAAATTGTACAATCGGCAAAAGCGCTGGGTTTCACTTATAAATACATGCAAAGCGGTGCAGGGCATGATTCACAGGACATGGCATTGATTGCACCCATAGGAATGATTTTCGTCCCAAGTGTTGGTGGCATCAGTCATTCGCCAAAAGAATTTACAAAGTCAATAGATATGGCTAATGGTGCAAATGTATTATTGCAAACTATATTGAAAATAGACAAAGAATAAAAACTAAAAGAAACATTTTGATTGAAACAGATAAACCGACACAGCCGAAAAAATGGATGATGCCTACAACAAAAGTATTGCTTAAAATAAATTTAAAATTCTTAACCTGATCAAATGAAAAAAATTCTTTGCATTGGAGAAGCACTGATTGACATGATCTGTACTGATACAGGTTCAACACTTTCAAAAGGGGAACATTTTTTAAAGAAACCCGGTGGCGCTCCAACTAATGTAGCAGCGGCTATTGCTGCATTGGGCGGGGATGTTATGCTTTCTGCAAAAGTTGGCAACGATCCTTTCGGTGAGCAATTGATTGATGTTATGAAAGACTTTGGTGTATCAACGACCTGGATGGTTCAGGATAAAAATAATTTTACAACTTTTGCTTTTGTTTCGCTGATGCAGGATGGCGAACGTGATTTTGTTTTTAATCGAGGTGCAGATGGGGAATTAAGTGAGAGCGATATTGAAGGAATTGATCTTGATGAATGTTGCATTATACATTTCGGTTCCGCTACCGCTTTTCTTCCCGGTCCATTGCAAAAGGCTTACAAAAGTTTATTAAAAAAGGCATTGGAAAAAAATATTTTCATCAGCTTCGATCCCAATTACCGTCATTTACTTTTTAAAAATAATACTGAAAGTTTTATTGAGCAAGCATGGAATTTTATTGAGCAATGTCATTTTTTTAAAGTAAGTGATGAAGAAGCGATGCTTATTACCGGCAGTGAATCAGTAAGCAATGCTGCAAAAATTTTATCAGAAAAAAGTAAAGCAACTTTTGCCATCACGCTCGGTAAAGAAGGAACGTTGTTAATGCATCAAAACAATAATATTATTGTAGAAAGCATCCCAATAAAACCTATTGATACCACAGGTGCAGGCGATGCTTTTGTTGGTGCATTGTTGTACCAGCTTAGCAATTATTCTTTAACCGTTATACAAGCCCTGGAAATTAATGCATGGAAAAAAATTGTTTCCAACGCAAACAAAGCCGGTGCAAGAACGTGTGAATATATGGGCGCCATGGAAGCATTCAAACATCTCAATAATCAAATTTTTGATTAATCTGTAAGAGAAATGTACAACCGTAAAGATCATCTGCTAATAGAAAATGTGTTAGCAAAACATAACATAGATAGTAATAATGCATACCGCCTCTTCTATGCAAGGCTCTTATCCAATGCTGCTGTTATTCGTTTGTTGTATGATGAAATTTATTTGCAACATCCCAAGGCTGAAGAACTATTTAAAACATTATTAGCGTCTATAACCACAGCATACATTCAGCGTGGTGAAGAGTTGAAAAAAAAAGATATTGATAAACTTGAAAAAGAAGGATGGTTTTTAAGTAATGAACTTGCAGGGATGAGTTTATATATTGATCGCTTTTGTGACAACATAAAAAACTTACAGGATAAGCTTGATTATTTTAAAAAACTTGGTGTAAACCTTTTACACCTGATGCCATTGTTTGAAAGTCCCAAAAACGAGAGTGACGGAGGATATGCAGTTTCAAGTTTTAGAAAAGTAGATGAGCGGTTTGGAACGCTTGAGCAATTGAAAAATGTTCAGCAAAAGATGAGTGAAGAAAAAATGTATTTGATGATAGATATTGTTCTTAATCACACATCTCAACAACATGAGTGGGCACAAAAAGCAAAAATGGGGGAGAAGGAATTCCAGGAATTTTTTTATATGTATGATGACAGAAATATTCCGGATGAGTTTGAAACATATATGCCTGAAATTTTTCCTGAAAGTTCACCCGGCAATTTTACATATATCAAAGAATGCAAAAAATGGGTGATGACAGTTTTTCATAATTATCAATGGGATCTGAATTATACAAACCCTGCAGTGTTTATTTCCATGCTGGATAATATTTTCTTCTATGCAAATTTAGGCGTAGATGTTTTGCGCATTGATGCACCGGCATTTATCTGGAAACAAATGGGTACAGGTTGCCAAAACCTGCCACAGGCGCATACGCTGCTTAAATTGATAAAACAATGTGTAATGGTTGCAACACCCGGCATGGCATTGCTTGGCGAAGCAATTGTAGCGCCCGCTGCTATAATGAATTATTTTGGAACCGGCATGTTTACAGCAAAGGAGTGCGACTTTGCTTATAACGCCACGCAGATGGCTTTGCAATGGGATGCACTGGCTACAAGCGATACAAAGATAATGCTGGCTGCACAACAGGTGTTGTTGAAAAAACCAACCGGTACAAGCTGGATAACTTACACAAGATGCCATGATGATATTGGTTTAGGGTACGATGATTATATGATAGAGAATGCAGGTTTTAACGCGTATGAACACCGTGAATTTTTAAAAAATTATTTTTCAGGAAACTATAAAAGCTCTCAAGCAACAGGGGCATTATTTTCTTTTAATCCTAAAACAGGTGATGCAAGAATTAGTGGCACATTGGCTTCTCTTTGCGGATTAGAAAAAGCAATAAATGATGGAGATAAAAAAGTGATAGACCTTTCCATAAAAAAGATTTTGCTTATGCAGGCTATGAGTTTTTTTATCGGTGGTATGCCCATGCTTTTTTATGGAGATGAAGTTGGTTACATCAACGATTACTCTTACCTCAATGATGATGCTAAAAGCTATGATAACCGCTGGATGCACCGCCCCAATATTGACTGGAGAAAAAATGCAAGGATAAACGAAACCGGAACAGTTGAACAACAGATCTTTTCATCTACACAACAAATGCTTGCTCTCCGTAAGAAATTAAATTTGCTCACAGATCATAGTAATATTATTTGGATGGCGCCACACAATAATCATGTTGCAGGGTTTATAAGATGGAAGGATAAACAGCGTTTATTTTGTGTATTTAATTTTAGCGATAAGCCTGCGTTACTCACTTGGTTTGCATTTAAAGAAAATGGCATTGCTGCAAAGCATTTATTCGATCATTGGGAAGAAAAAAATTACACAGTTGGAGAAGATCATGAATACCTTGTTATTAATGGATACTCCTTTCTTTTGCTCGAAGAAAAAATATAAACGAAAGAGTTGGCAGAAATGCGTTTTGAGCATCTTTTATTCACAGAGATAATTTCACTGGCAAACAATTTTCTTATCGTGTAACAATGTGTAGAATGAAAAATATTACCAAGACTTTGCCTTTGTTATTTATTATTTTTATTTTGATAAAACCAGATTTATTGAAGGCTCAAAATAATAATAAACGGACGCAATCCATTGACGGAACTTATGAGCTTATAGAGCGTTAAGCTTCGCAAAGCCTTGCCTGAACTGGTGTATGGCAAATATGATCTACTTGATAAAGACAATGAAAAGATTTATGCTTACACAAGAACACTGAACAATAAAAGTTTTAGTGCTCCTTAACTTCTCCACATCACTATTAAAATTTGAGATACCAAAAAAGGCGGGTTCATTAAATGTGTTGATGAATAATGTTACTTCACTATCAGTAAAAAATAATATAGTAACGATGGAACCTTGCCAGGCTTTGATTATAAGGTTGCAGTAAAACATTACGATTATAATTTTGCACCGAATGAAATATAAAATGTTCTGCGGTCAGCAGGTAAAATACCAGGACCTGGATAAAATGTTATTCTTCTATTGAAATATTTTTCATCTGTAAAATTGTTAATGCCTGCTGATACATGATACTGTTTTGCAAAATGCAAGTTAAAGCTCCAATCCCACACATGCCAGGCAGGAATTATGCCCGTTACACCATTAGCGCTTGAGGAGGTATTAAATGCATCATTATAACTTTTTGTATTAAGGCTGTATTGGATATTAGAAGAGAAATTTTTATAACTAAATTCAACACCGGTTTTATTGATCCACTCAGGTGCGTTTTCTACATAATTACCTTTTACACTTGTATTGATTCCGGATTTATTTATCCTGCCGCTTGTGTACTTCGCATTATCATATGAAAGTGAATTAAATATTTTTATGTCCCTGGTTATATTTTTAGGATTTAACAATTTAAGCAATGATAACTCCACAAATGCCTCTACACCTTTGGCAACGGAGTTTCCAATATTGGTAGTGAAAAGATAAGTGCTTCCATTTGGATTTGTTTGCGCAACAAGCCCTACTTTATTGCCGTAAAAAAGATAGAATCCATTTACATCAAACTGTAAAATATTTTTATAATGACCACGATAACCCAGATCAATATCATAACCTTTACTGTCTTTTAAAGATGGGTCAACCTTATCAATTCTATCAGCAGGAGTTACATTGGCATACAAATATGGGCGGTAAGCCTCCGAGATATTTCCATACAATTGTGCAGATGAAGATAACTGGTATTGTAAACCTGCACCAAATAAAGGGAAATTTCTAATGCTGTTATACGCTACTGTTGCAGTGGCATTATTAATAACTCCATCCATTTTTGTGTTTATAACTTCATACCTGATACCAGGTATTAAAGAAAATTTCTTTGTAATCTGAAAGATATTTTCTGCAAAAGCTGCATAGTTGTGCGTAGTTAAATTAAGATCAATACCATAAGGACGTGTAATAGAGAGATTAAAATCACTGCCTGTTGTGCCAACTCCTTTTTGTCTGCGTTTTGTGAGTGATGTAAAATAACGAATGCCACCTGATACGATACTATTTATTTTGCCAACCTTATAAATATGAATCAATCGTGCCTCGGTTGTATACGCTTTATAATAATCTCTGTCCACCTGCCTTGGATTGTAAGAGCTGATGGCCGTATTGAAAGTGTCAGGTATATTAGCTGTATTAATAAACTGCACACTATTACGCTGGCCAAACAAAGCATTTGCAGTTATTTCAAAGTGAGTGTTAGCAGACAAAGAGTATTTAAAAATCAGGGCGGGAATGTTTATTACAGGCTGAAAAAAATTTCTTGCCCGAACAGATTGTTTTGAGTTTTCTTTGAACTGAGCATCCGTTAATCCACCTGCGATTTGCTGCACATAATCCATCCTCGAAAATTGTATAATAATATTTATTTTTTTATTTAACCGGTAATCAAGGTTCACATAGTAAGCATGATAGCTATATTTTGCATTATCACGCCATCCATCTCCATGTCGATAATCGTAAAATGAATAATATTTCAGTTTACCTATTGTACCTCCTGCTGCATTGTACGAGTTAAAAAAATTGAATGCGCCAGCTGTTTGTTCACTTTCTATGGCAATAGCTTTAGCAGTGTCGCCTTGCTTTAATTTATAATTCATCATGCCCCCAAACTGAGGCCCGAATTGTAGTGCAGCGGAACCACGTACTAATTGAATTTCTTCAATTGCCTGCATGGGAACAGAATAATGATTCTCAGGATAACCAAATAAATCTGAGTTGGTGTTATATCCATTCTGCCGCATGTTCATTTCAATGCTCCTATGTGCATCAGTGCCCCTTGAACCAATATTTAATTGTGTTCCTGCACCATCCATTTCCCAAATATTAAGTCCAGGGATTTTTGCAAGTACAGTGCGTCCAATATTTAGTGGAAGCCCATTGGTTTTATCAGAGAGAAATAAAGAGTTTGTTTTTTTACCTGCATAAATCTTAGTACCCTCAACATCAGAAATATATGAAGCATCAAATGCCTTAAGCCATGTATTTATGATAACACTATCCAAAATTTTAGCGGGTACGGTGTCATTTACATTAATTGCTGCGGTAGTTTGTGCAGAACATTGATATCCATAATAAAACGTAACAACAGATATAATAAATGTTTTCAAAAATATTTTCATTGCATATTTTTTTTGGTGGATTAATCTCACTACCCTCTGTATCGTTATTTATCTTCTACAAATCTTTTATAAACCAGACAAAATCTATCGTATAAAAAGCTTGGTATAAATAAAATACATCGCATTCTCTTTTTTAAAGATGAAATGTTACCCCTGTATTTATCAGGTAATCCGCAAATGCTGCATCACCTTGTTTGTATATGCCGGTATCTATTGTCTGCCTTTTATCAGCATTACTTTGCGCACGATTTCTTTTTAGTGCAACAGGCACAGCAAAATTGAAACTTACTTTTTTGGTTACCCATGTTATGGTAGGTTCAGCAGATATAATATAGCCGGGTCTTCTAAAACCGCGGCTGCCGCCAATTAAATCTTTTGAAGGAAGACCCTCAATACGAATACCTCCGGAAAATGTGAGTTGGTTAACCATGTATGCAAAACCGGCTCTTGCCATAAAAAGATCGGGCACACTCATTACATCGGTATTATATTTTTTTGCTGTTGCAGATGCAGTACCACCTCTTGCTGTAGATGTTCCATTTACTTCGCGTGGATTGCTGAGGTAGAAAAAATTTCCATAAACCCCTAATTTATGAGTGAAATTATAAAAGGAATTTATCTCAAATGTTATCCCTGTGCCACCATCACCGGGTTGTATAGATTGATCAACGGGACCAAGAACACTTGAATCTGCTTTTTTATAAAAATAATCCTGGTAATTATAATTGCCTGTTGGCAATTTTATTCCTGCACCGATTTGTATATTTCCTTTATGCGATGTTGCCGGATCAAACATCCACCTGTATGCAGAAAATCGGGCATCACCAATACCGAATGAGTGTGTGCTATGGCGAGTTATGCCATCATGTTCGTACAATGAAGAACGACTAAACTCCAATATAGGTAATGTCATTGCAAGCGACCATCTTGAGTTAAGTGTTCTGATCGCTGTAACATCCAGTTCATAAGAACGATTGATTACATTGCTGCCTTCTTCAACCCGTTTTTTTTGTTCCGCAGTACCAACATAATGTTTGTATGATTTAAAATAGCGGTTATTAAGATTCAACTCCCAGCCTTTAGCATCAGTGGGGCGGCTGCAAATACCTGCAGTGCCTTTGATAGCAACGCAACCTTGTGCGCTAACGTTATTTGAAATAAGAATGATAAAGATTCCCATTAATAAAATTGAAAATATTTTTTTCATAAAAAGTTTTTTATTGGTTAATGATCTGATTAACTTTTTTTCATGCGCAGCCGGTCTACTACAAGAGCACCAACTTTTCTTCCGTATTCTGTACTTACAATACAGGAATTATGAAAATGGATTCCACCATAAAACCTTGCCCAGTTATTTTCTTCTGCCGCAGCACGAAAAGATTTAAAACTGCGGTTCTTTATTCCGAATTCTAATTCTGATGAATCGGTATAAGAAAAGTTATCGCCAAAAATGCTCGTCAAAGATTCAGCCGCTGCGGATGAGCATGTTGAGTGTCCGCAGGTATATTCAGGAAATGGCGGTGTTTGCAAATACGGTTGCCAATTAGGATCTATGTATTTATTAATTACCGTTTCAGGGCGTGCGGTATTGTATGCATACTTCGCATCCCAGCATTGTATAAATGCATCAAACAGAGCAATACTTGTTTTTGCGAAAGCATAAACAGTTGTAGCAAAATCGGCATTTGCTTTTTTTGCGGCAATACCAATAATACTCATCCAATGCCCCGGAGGAGAAAACTTTTTAGTGGCATACATAAGATGTCCTGATACATTTAATTTAAAAGGATTGTCATCCCAAAAATCTGCCATATGTTTTTGCTCATCCGTAAGATTTTCAATGGCATGTTTAACCAGCATCAACTGATTGTAATACTTGCTGCTTGTATCTTTTATATTAAACTTTATAGGAAGAGGAACTGGAAACTGGTTAGAACTATCCATAACAAGTGGTCTTATTTTATTCCAGTGCGGTTCCATAGCTGATGTATAAGCCGGTGGAGTAGGCACCCATCTTCCTTCTTCCTCTGTAACGGTATATCTTTCAGCACTTCGGGTTTGTGCATAATTATCTTTTTTACTCCACCTGAGTATTGCTGCAGAAACGGTATCCGAGTATTCAACAGAGTTATTAAACATTTCGTCAGGCATTCCATTATCATGCGCCATTATTTTTAGCGTGTCAACATATTCAGTCATGCTTCCTTCAGGAAATGTTACTGATTCTCCCAACTTGCAAAATGCCAGCAACGATGCAAATTCAAAATTTATTTTTTTACCCTGCTTAGGTTTCTCTATAGCTTTCAAGTCTTTTAATTGTCCAGCTAAAGAAGTGAATTTATCGGGATAACCCGCCGCTATTACTTCGTACGCTGCTACGTTAGCATACAAATAATTTCGGGATGCAACAATGGGTGTAAAATTATTTCCCATTACTACAGTATTTAATTCATGAACAGTTTTTGAAAAGAGTTCCGGACTTTTAAAAATGGCATCATAATTTTTTTTAGAATTGCATCCAAATAGTGATACAAATGCGATACACCAAAATAATAATTTCATAATATTTGAAATAAGTTTTAAAAAAATTAGCAAAGGTTATCATTTGTTTAAATGGATAACCAAATAGTGATTAGAAAAATGAATTATGCACCTAAAAGATCAGGAGGCTGTTCAGGTGAAAGATGGGGAGAAGCAAATAAAGTATTTACCTGGTATGTAATGTGAAAATTATTAGAAGATCTTTCGCTCAGATATAAATTTAGAATAAAAGTATAGGCATCAAATTCAGTCATCCCATTTTTAAATGCAGAAGATTTAGAATTATCAGATCTATTAGAATTATTATTCTGCGCAAGGTCATTTGTATTCTTAAAAAAATCATCTCTGGCAGTTTCGAGGTTCATTTTTTTTGTATTGGGAATACACATTAAATAAAGAGTATCGTTAGCTACTTTGCGCTTTACATATTTATATATTGTACCATTCATTTCTACCTCGCCATCGTAACGTTCATATGATGCCCAGCTGGATTGATAGGCAAGATGTATCGGGATTTTTAATTCTATTAACCGGGAATCATCATATTGGTTATCGTCCAATAAAGCTTCTAAATGAATATCTGCCTTGTGCTGTAAATAGTTTACTACCAGGTTGTATCCAAACCAGTTAAAAAGTAACAGGAATATTAATAACGCAGAAGCAATTTTTTTCAAAACCAGTAGTAATTTGTGGATGCCAAGTTAAGATAAATTATCAAAGAAAAACTGATCAAAAATCATTTTACTGAAAATGTTTTCCTTGAAGGTCCAATACCTGTAATGGTTAGGCTTTTCCAGCTTGATGGCAGTTTTGATCTTATTTGCATTATCCCCTGCGGTGTAATTTCCAATCCACCAAAACCAAAAAGTATACTTTGTAAAAATCCTCCGGCACCCGTTGCAAAATATGGATTTGTTCCACCGGCAGATTCTGACAAAACTCCGAAAGGATTTTTTTTGTTAGGTATATGAGCTTCTTTAAAGGCTGCGTATGCTTTTTCACCATTTCCCAATCTTGCATACAGTACCGCAAAAATTGCATGGGTCATAGCAGGAGATCCCTCGCCAATCCTGCTCTCATAATATTCAAGATCTTTTTTAATTTGCTGTTGATCTGTAATTTCTTTTAACGGGTAAGACAAAAGATTCACATCGCCCTGTTTAATTTTTTCCCCATGATATGAAGCATGTTCTGAAGTAACGCCATTTTCTAATTTTAAAATAGGAATATTTTTTTCAACATCACTCCATTCAGGATCAGGCTTTTCTTTTAAAATACCTGAAGCCATTATTGCATAATGAAGATTCGCTTTTGCTGCTGCATTAGTAAATGCATTATTGTCAACATTCTCAGCCCATTCATCTGCGGCTACAACATTTTTAATATCGTATTTGCCGGGTCCATTTTTTTCAACACGGCTTGCCCAAAAATCTGCGCATGCTTTTATTACAGGAAAACCTTTCTCACGCAGCCAGGCTGTGTCCTGCGTTACAGCAAAATAATTCCAGGCAGCTATGGCAACATCTGCAGTAATGTGATGCTCGAAAGGACCACTCAAGGCCCACACTGGAGTTTCTTCATTTCCGGTTGCAGCACTTTCCCATGGATACATTGCACCTTTATAGCCATGCGCAAAAGCATTATGCTTTGCTTCAGCTAATCTTTTGTAACGATATTCAACCATGCTCTTCGCCATCTCAGGATGAAGCGCAAGTATTGCGGGGAACATCCATAATTCGGTATCCCAGAATACGTGTCCGTTATAACCCAATCCGCTCAAACCCATTGGCGACGGACTGTACGAGGTTCCTTCCCGAATAAAAGAATATAAATGATACATGGCAGAATGAACATCCCGCTGGCTTTCATCATCTCCTTCAATTACAATATCACTCTTCCATAACTCATCCCATGCAGCGTTGTGAAATTGTAATAATCTTTTTGTTCCCTGCAGCTTAGCATAAATTACATAACGCTCTGCTTCATTCAGCGGATCATCATGCTGCGCTGTTGTGATTGATGCTCCGGCAATTGCAAAATGATAAGCGCTTCCGGCTGTAAGATTTTTTTTAAATTTTGAAAGATGCATATTATTATCCCACATCTCATGAATTAATTGCGGCTCTGTTCCGTTCGGTTCATCAAATAAAAAAGTAGTGGAAGAAGCGAAAGTTAATTTACCTGTAGGGCTTTTTGCCATAGAAGAAAGCAAACTCAATTTTACATGCGGACGATCAATCTCATTATAATAATTCTGTACATCTTTTAGTGCATCGGGTGCCTCCATAACACTTGCCGGAATTATTTCAATATTTTTTTTTGCGTTAATTGTTACATCCACCAAAACAGTGTAGGGCAAATTGCGCAGGGCATAATACGTGTATGATACCGTTGCTTTATCCATGTAATCAAAAGTTGTTGTAAGGCTTGCGTGCTTCATGTCCAATACCTGACGCATGTTCCTGGCATCTGAATTTGTAATGCGATGCCCGTCAATGTCCACATTCATATTAACGAGGTTGAAACTTTGTAAAAAATTACTTACTCTGCCTCTTCCATATTGATCGTAAGCGCCATTTAGCACAACATCTTTACAACGCAACACATTAGGAGAAGATACAATGCCAATCACACCGTTGGCAACGGTTACACCATAGTAATCCCTGGGATCTATTTTATCGGCAACGATTTTCCAGGTATCAGATTTTTGTGAAAAAGAAAATAAAAAAGTGAATATTGTTACAACGGAAGAAAATAATTTTTTCATACTATAGAAATTTTAAGAATTCTAAATATAAAATAAATTGCATTACCAGCTGAAACTTTAAGAATTCCGATGAATTAAAATCCAGTTTCGCTATTTTGCAGGACTAATAATCTTTATGAAGAAATTGTTGATTACAATATTACTTTTGTTTTGTGTTGCATTGATAAGCGCTTATATTTTTATACCTGCAAAAATTGATTTTAGACAAGCGATTTTTATTAAAGTAAAACAACCAATTGCCAAAAGACTATTGACTGAATATAGCAATTGGAATAAATGGTGGCCCGTACAAAATAATCAAAGTAAGCAGGATACTACTGTAACAACTGAAGCAAATTATAGCTATAAGAATTATCGTTATACTATTATCTTAAAAATGATCCAGGGTGATAGCATTAGCATCAGTAATAATTCTACCCGGATTAATAGTCTTTTAAATATCATTCCTATTAACAGTGATTCAGTAGCTGTCCAATGGAAAGGGCAATCTGAAACAACATCTGACCCAATTAAAAGATTTACAAATTATCTGCAACAAAAACAAATAAAAAATAATATTGAAGAATTGTTGCAGAGCATGAAAGTGTTTTTAGCAAATGAAAAAAACTTATATGGCATAACAATAGATCAGGAAAAAGTAAAAGACACTATTTTAATAGCCACAAGAAATTCTTCAATCAATTATCCAACCACATCAGAAATTTATATGCTGATTAAAAATATAAAAGATTATATTTTGAAACAAGGGGCAACAGAAACCAATTACCCTATGTTGAATGTAACACAGGACAGTGGGAGGTTTAAAACAATGGTTGCTATCCCTGTAAATAAATTAATACCTGCAAATAAAACATTCCTTTTAAAAACAATGGTGCCGGGGAAAATTTTGATAACGGAAGTAAAAGGGGGCGATTATACAGCCAATGAAGCAATTAAACTAATAGAGATGTATATGAATGATTATCATTTAATGTCTCCCGCAATTCCATTTCAATCCCTGGT
>JBKJSX010000001.1:0-5895 GCA_046594375.1 Chitinophagaceae bacterium | reverse complement strand
AAGACCTAAAGGGGCAAAACTTACTTATGAAGTGATGGATGTATATGGTGCTGGCAATTATGCTACCGAAGTGGGTAAAACAACCAGGATGGACTCCACCGGTAAAGTAACAACAACTGGTAAATACATGGCTATCTGGGAGAAACGCAATGGCAAATGGATCTGCATTCGGGATATTGGTAATGAAGATGCAAAAGCAAAGTAAAGCGCATTTTTATAAAAATCATACAACCGGCAACTAAGATATTTATTGCAATAACCGAATACTACACACAACAGTGCTTTATAAAAGGCTGCAATATCATTTAAATAAACCTACACCGCCAACACAAATCAGAATGATTAAAGTTGGCGGTGTATTCGTAATGGTAATAAATCTGCACATTTTATCAAAATACTCCAACCACCTGCTACTAGCTCAGTGGTGACAATCACTGTTGTGAATGACTTTGTAAAACCAAAATATGGAAATACATCATCCACACCACTTCAATAAAAGCCCTTAATAAGGCGCACAATAAATATTTAATCACGAAAATTCCTTTTCAGCATTACAATCTACCGGGAGAGCTTATTTAATGTAAATAAAATTATCTTTAATAACTTATCACATTTATCTTATAACTTTTTAATTTAAAAAGTGCTTAACAATTATTTTAAATTTTACAACAAACACGATATTTTAAGGCTTACGCATGTACGGAAGTTTGAAACTAAATTGGGTGAGCGCATAAATTGTATCACTGAAAATTCTTCACTGGAACAGCTTTTACAGCAAACAAAGTGCAGTTATATTTTGTTTGGCATCCCTGAGGATATTGGCGTAAAAGCAAATCATGGAATTGGTGGTGCAGACTCTGCATGGTTCCCTTTTCTATCTTCATTTTTAAATACACAGAGCAACGATTTTTTAAGTGGAGATAATATATTATTGCTTGGACATTTTGATTTTACTGATCTGAAACTTTTAATAGAATCTAATGCAGCTACTCCTGATGAAAAGATTGAAGCATACCGACATGCTGTAAACACAATTGATGAAGCTGTAGAAAATTTAGTAAAGCTTATAACACAGAATAAAAAAATTCCTGTAATAATTGGCGGCGGACATAACAATGCATATCCCTCTATAAAAGGCGCTGCCAAAGGATTACATAAGGCTGACCTTTTACAATTGCCACAAATTAACTGCATCAATTTAGATGCTCATGCTGATTACAGACCAATAGAAGGAAGGCACAGTGGTAACGCATTTCGGTATGCCGATGAAGATGGGTACCTGAATAAATATTGTATTGTGGGGCTGCATGAAAATTATTTACAGCAAAATGTGTTGATAGATATTTCAAATAATCCTTTTATTGATTGTATAACGTACGAGGATATTTTTATTCATGAAAGAAAGAATTTTATCCAGGCGATAGCTCATGCTACCGGATTTACCGAAGAGACTTACACGGCAATAGAAGTGGATCTGGATGCTGTAGAAAATATTTTAAGCAGCGCTACAACTCCCTGCGGAATAACAACATTACAGGCAAGGCAATTTATGAATTTTGTTGCCATCGATGCTAAGGTTGCCTACGTTCATATCTCCGAAGGCGCTACTAAGAATGATGACGACAGAGAAGAACATGGAACGGGAAAATTGATAAGTTATCTTGTAAGTGATTTTATTAAAGCTCATACATCAAGAGGCTAAAGAAACCGCCAATTTCTTTTTAAAAAATTATCATCTTTTTTTATCAACTCAAAGGCTGGGTAATCTTCCTCCATCAACAGGTAAGGGATACTATTAATATAGATGCTGCAGGTGAGCAAAGAAATATTCACAATAGAGTTTTCTGCAATATTTTTTTCAGCAGCGCTCTTCTTCTCACTAGAGTAATATTTGCTCTCAATAATGTGAGCTCCATAGCTGAGCCAAAACAAACCCCTGCTTGCTTCCACATACTATTGCATTTTTAAATGCAAGGTTTAAATATGTATTTCAATAGTTATTGAAAAGGTCATAAAATAAAAAAGGGCTATTAAAGCCCTAAAAAAATTTAATTATTCTTTGTTTTGTGTTTTGTTTTATGCATGCCATGATGGTGATGCTTCATGTGCTTTTTGTGTTTTGACTTATGCTTTGTTGTTTGAGCAAAAGTATTTGCTCCGAGAAATAAAAACAGCGAACCAAGAATTAATAGTTTTTTCATATAATTATTTTAGAGTTCAAATGTATTTAAAATTATCGTGGCACAACTGTTAATCTGCTGTTATTGGCTTTGTCAGAAAGAACCATTTTAGATGATGACAATTCAATTATATCATTGCTTTCCGTTTTGCCATTTGTTACCACAAATAATGTTTTTCCGTCATCGCTTATGGTATACGTTCCTGACTGATCATTTCCCATACCGGTGATATTGATTTTGCCTTCTTTGGTAAACTCCATAGTGCCCTTCATTGCAGTAGCTTTTACTGAGTCGGGTATCGGCATATTAGGTACTTCGATGTTTGTTATTTTCCATTTTTTTACGATAAGGTCTTTTGGCTTATCGCTTTTGCAACCTGCAAATCCGATAGAAGAGCATATGAATAATAAAGGAATTATTTTTTTCATTGTAATTATTTAGTGTGAGCCTCAAAGATATATTATTTCACAAAAATGCATGTTTCAATTTATCGTGTAAACTTATTCACAGATGTTTAAAGCAGAAAAATTTTTCCATGGCATCCTTTAATTAAATTTGCATAAATTTTAAATAAGGCTACTAAATGGCAGACAATAAGAACTTATTTGATTACAATGAAGAATCCATCAAAAGCCTTGACTGGAAAGAACATATTCGCCTAAGGCCGGGCATGTACATAGGCAAACTTGGTGATGGCAGCAGTCCTGATGATGGTATTTATGTTTTGTTGAAAGAGGTAATTGATAATTGTATTGATGAACATACAATGGGTTTCGGTAAGCATGTTGATGTAAGCATTAAAGATAAAACTGTTAGTGTAAGAGATTATGGACGGGGAATACCTTTGGGTAAAGTAGTTGATGTTGTTAGCAAGATAAACACAGGTGCAAAATATGACAGTAAAGCATTTCAAAAAAGTGTAGGGCTTAATGGTGTAGGCACAAAAGCCGTAAATGCTTTAAGTGAATATTTTAAAGTAACTGCATTTCGTGAAGGCAAACAAAAAACAGCAGAGTTTAATAAAGGCATTTTACTTTCTGACAAAAAAGAAGAGAAAACATCAGAAGATAATGGTACAGAAATTACTTTCATTCCTGATGAACAGATCTTTAAAAACTATCATTACCTGCCTGATTTTTTGGATAATCAATTCTGGAATTATTGCTTTTTAAATGCAGGGCTCGTAATTAATTACAATAATAAAAGATTTGTAAGCAAATACGGTTTACTCGATCTGTTGCAGCGAAAAACAAATGAAGACGAATTACGCTATCCTATCATTCACATCAAGGCCGAAGATATTGAAGTGGCATTAACGCATGAGAACCAATATGGCGAAGAGTATTACAGTTTCGTAAATGGGCAGTTCACCACCCAGGGCGGTACCCATTTAGCCGCATTTAAAGAAGGTCTGGTAAAAACCATTCGTGAGTTTTATAAAAAAGATTATGATGCAACTGATGTAAGAGGAAGTATTTGTGCAGCTATTAGCGTAAGAGTTCAGGAGCCCGTTTTTGAAAGCCAGACAAAAACAAAATTGGGTTCACAAATAATGCATGAAGGCGGACCAAGTGTAAAGAATTTTATAGCTGATTTTTTAGGTAGAGAATTAAATAATTTTCTGCATAAAAATCCTTCTACCGCCGAAGCATTAAAAAAAAGGATAGAACAAAATGAACGGGAAAGAAAAGAATTAGCAGGAATAAAAAAACTGGCAAATGAAAGAGCCAAGAAAGCAAACCTTCATAATAAAAAATTAAGGGACTGCCGCTTTCATTTAAATGATGAAGCTGAAGGCAAAAACAAAAATGCAATTATTGAAAAGCAAAAGGAGAGCACCATTTTTATTACCGAAGGCGATAGTGCAAGTGGTTCTATCACTAAATCAAGAAACGTGGAAACACAGGCTGTGTTCAGCTTACGGGGAAAGCCATTAAATTGTTTTGGTCTTACTAAAAAAGTTGTGTACGAAAATGAGGAGTTTAATCTATTACAACATGCGCTCAATATCGAAGAAGGCTATGAAACGCTTCGCTACAACAATATCGTTTTTGCCACAGATGCTGATGTGGATGGAATGCATATCCGCTTACTGCTGATGACTTTCTTTTTGCAGTTCTTTCCAGATCTTGTAAAGAATGGTCATGTATATATTTTGCAAACACCTTTGTTCAGAGTTCGTAATAAACAGGAAACAATTTATTGCTATGATGAAAATGAAAAACAGCAGGCAATAAAAAAGTTGGGAAGCAAACCGGAGATTACAAGGTTTAAAGGACTTGGTGAAATTTCTCCTGAAGAATTTGGAAAATTTATTGGAGAAAATATTAAGCTTGATCCAGTGATGCTTTTACCGGAAGTTCACATCCAGCAATTATTGGAATATTATATGGGGAAAAATACTCCTTCGCGGCAGGATTTTATTATTGATAATTTAAAAGTTGAGTTAGATCTGGCTGAAGTCAGCGGAATATAAAAACTATGTTTGATTTTCATACCGACAAGAAAAGATATTTTGAGATACAGCAAGAGAATGCAGAAGAATATGTGATCCCTTTTATCGAAACAAAATTTAATTTGATACCTGGTAGTCGTGTACTGGAGATCGGTTGCGGCGAAGGGGGTGTATTAGCGGCGTTTATAAAAAGAGGATGTGTAGGAGTGGGTGTAGAACTGCATGAGAGCAGGTTACAGCTTGCGCAGGAGCTATTGAAAAATGAGATTGAAGAAAAGAAAATAATTTTTATTGCACAGGATATCTATAATGTTGCAGTCGACGGATTGGATGGAAAATTTGATGTTATAATTATGAAGGATGTGATAGAGCATATCCACGATCAAAAAAAATTGCTGCAAAAATTGCACGATCTTTTATCAACAGATGGTGTTATTTTTTTCGGCTTCCCTCCATGGCAAATGCCATTTGGCGGTCATCAGCAAATGTGTAAAAGTAAATTGCTTGGTAAACTTCCTTACTATCATTTGTTGCCACGAAAATTATATAAGTGGGTGTTAAAAAGTTTTGGGGAGCCTACCGAAGATCTGTTGGAAATAAAAGATACCGGCATTTCAATTGAACGATTTGAGAAAATTGTTAAACAAACAAATTACTGTGTGATAAATAAAATTCATTATCTGATCAATCCTATTTACAAATATAAATTCGGGTGGAAGGCGAGAAAGCAATTACCGCTTTTAAAAAACATTCCTCATCTAAGAAATTTTTTTACAACTTGTGTATACTATTTAATCACTCAAAAAAAAATCAGTAATGGTTCATATAGTTTTTCAGCCCGCTGATGCGTTAGTGTTAAAAAAAAGTTTTGAACTGGATGAAACTTTGAAGGGAGATATAGTTGTGATCAAAGATGATTTTGCAGTAGGTCCATTAGTTGATATTTTCTCTGATGAAGGCATTGAAGCCAGGAAACAATGGTGGCGTGAAGTTTTGGCTGGTGGTGATTATGGTGGGAAAGTTGATACCGGCGAAGCGGATGATGTGAATACTGTTAGTGAGTTGATTGAAAAATTAAATAATGATCCGGAAGAATCGATTTGGATATGGGTTGCGCAAAATAAACATGATGTATCAGGATACTTTTGGTTAATGAGTCAGTTGAAAGATTACCAGGGTAGAATATTTATTTTATCTCTCAACAACCTTCCTTTCATAAATGATAAAGGACATCTATTTTACCCAACTAACATTTTTGAA
>JBKJSX010000092.1:0-6041 GCA_046594375.1 Chitinophagaceae bacterium | reverse complement strand
AATAAGAGAATCAGGAAAAGGTTCAGTCCATTTTCGGCCTGTTCTATGAAAAACAAATATGTGATCCTCCTTATCAATACCAATACCAGTCGGCTGACTAAGTTTATAATCTTTGCTAAGTTCAGGCCATTTAGTTACTAATTCATAGTTTATTTGTTCCCGAATATCCGCTTTAGTCTTATTAGTTTCGTTACAGTCCAATAGGCTAAGGCTGAGTAGGACTGCAATAAAGACTTTCATATTTAGTTTGATAATTTTAATTAAGAATTTCCGAAACAAATTGTTGCCAACAAATGTTAGAGGCATGTGCCCTTTCTCCACAAGCCTATATTAATTACTATATTTTAAAACTTTTATTCCCTCATATGTCTTTAAATATTTATTGTCAGCCGACCATGAATCCCACATTCTAATCATTGCTTTTACATCACCATTGGGGAGTAATTCAAATTTTACCTTATTAAAACTCATTGCCCCTTCAAATGAATTATCTCCTTTATACACCAATGCCTCTTTAATCTGGCCGTTTAATTTTAAAAAGAGCAGATTGTATTCATGGTGGAACTCTGCTGTACCACTATTCAATTTATAAATCCCTGTGATTTTTCTATATACAACTTCATCCAATGGGAGCGATTTACCCATAACAATATCAAAGTTGACTACATTTTCATTGGAAGAATTCTTCTTTGTTTCCAAAATACGGTTTACCGATTGTGGGGAAGCAGCAGCACTATCTTCACCGATATGAGGGTCTCCTTTAAAATAGATTTGTGTTATCAGATCCTGATGGTCGGCACTCGAAATTCTAAAATGAATATGTGCAGGCCTCCATCCATCACCGTCCTTATATGGTATCGGTATTATCGTCTTAAACGCATATTTTCCATCTTTGCCAGTTTTTACAGCCCCTCGAAATAAATAATCATCAGAAGTATTATCATAATGTTCATTTTGGTCACATTGCCAAACTTCAATCAATGTATTTGCAAGTGGAATCTTTCCATTCTTTTTATAAATTGTTCCTATCAAATTCATCACATCACCATTTGATCCTGGCGGAATAATATTCATTCGCATTGGCGCACCTGGCCGGTAAAATGGACCTAGAATATCTGAAGTTGTTTCATTGTCTGCTTCAAAGTTTTTACCATTCCAATTGATTGTGCCAAAAGCAGCTATACTGAATACAGATAAACTAGAATTTTTAATAAATACCCTTCGTTTCATAATTGTGTGATTATTTTAATAATACTGAGTAGGCTTTATCCGTCAATTGGAATATACAATTGTTTATTCCACTCTTTTCCGTTCTTCCTCTGAAGCAGCAGATTTGTTACGATTTGCCTTTATTTCATTGCTCCCAAAATTTTTAGAATAAGTAAGGGCAAATGTTCGTTGACTAAATCTTAGAGAGCCATTTGTTACTAGGTTTTGTGAAGGCAGATTTACAGAAAGCTTTGCCACAAGTGAATTAAAGACATCTCTTACATTAAAACTTAATTTACCTTTTTGCCCGCCAAGCTTTTTTTGTATACCTATATTAAGTGCGCCCAGGGCTTGGAGAATATATGTGCCTGCTAATTGTTTTGATGAATAAAAGCCCTGTAGTTCAAATGAATAATCTTTTGGCAACTTGAATGTTTGGGTTGACACAACATTAAAATTTTCCTGTTGTAATGTTAGCGGCTGGTTATTATACAAAGCTTCTACTCGCTGCCATTGTGCACTAAAATTATTCTGCATGTTCCACCATTTTGTAATGGTGAAGGGAAGTGATATTGATGCCCCTGCAGTTTTCATGTCAGGTTCATTTTCTGCTATAAGATATTGCTTGTTTGTTGCAGGATCTACCCTGCTTTGAAAGCTTGCAATGAAATCTTTTTCATCGCTGTAAGAAACAGAAAATAAAAATCTTTTGTGGGAATAAGCAATGTTTGCTGAATTGGAAGTGGATGGCTGCAGTGCTGAATTGCCGGAGATAAATGTATTGGGATCTAAAAAGTAAACAAAGGGCGCCAGGTCTCTGAAAGTGGGTCTTGTTATGCGTTTGCTGAACGAAAAGTTTATTGAGTTGTTATCATTTATTTTATGAGAAATAAACAAACTGGGAAATAACTTTCCATATTTTCGGTCAACAATATTTTTTACATAAGCAGTTCCAAGGTTGGAAACCGTATATTCATAACGCAGCCCCGCTTTGATGCTGTTCTTTTCATTTACAGCAATACTAAAAGATGTATATACAGCAGGAATATCTTCTTTTAAATAATATTTTGCAGTAAAGTCATTATCTTTTACCCATTGATTTTGAATAGATCTTGCAACTGCAACATCATTTGTAAAACGGTATGTTGAATATTTTACCCCGGCGGATAGCTCAATACTTTTACTTATTTTTTTTGTATAATCACTACTCATTACATTTATGGTAATGGGGGTGAGCTTTCTGCTGTTTAATTTTTGATCGTATAAAAAATTCCCCTGCCCGTTATAATAAGAATTCAAATAATAATTCGGATTGTTATCTATATAGTGATCAAAATCGTATTCAAAAACAATTGTTTCATTTTCCCGGATAGTTTGCTGCACATTTAAACTTGCTCCATATTTGCTCCAGCGGTTTATCTCATTATCAATAGCGTGTACAACGGTATCAACTACTTTATTAATGCTTATGGTATTATCATTTTTTGCATCCATTGACCATCTGTTATCATACGCTGTAATTTCTGCACCTATCAATGTTTTTTTGGATGCCTGGAAATCGAATCCCAGCCTGCCGTTATAATTCCGTTGGACAGTATTTCTGTCATTAATGGAATAGCTCTCAAGAATTTTTCCATTGTTATTAATAAGCCTGGAAAATTCAAATATCTGGGGCATGTGTACTCTTGAAAATGAAAGGTCACCCGAAAAATTTATTTTTCCTTTGCGATGATTAAAGTTCATGCTTGCCATGGTTGTTTCACCTTTGCCATAACCAAGTGTTGCTGAGTAAGAACCATTCGTTCCATACGATGGGTTCTGCACCAAAACAATATTTATAAATCCTGCATTGCCTTCTGCATCAAAATTTGCAGGGGGTGTTGTTATCAGTTCTATCTTTTCGATATTACTCGAATTCATTCCTGCCAGCATTTGAACAAGTGCATCCATAGGCATGTGATTTATTTTTCCATTGATCATTACCACTACCCCATTTTTGCCACTTAGTGAAATAGCATTATTTTGTCTGTCAACTAATACTCCCGGCGATCTTTCCAAAACCTCTAGTGCAGTGGATCCTGTGGAAGTTATACTGTTTTTTACGTTTATCACCATACGGTCGATTTTTTGCTCAATAAAAGGCTTTTTTGTAATTATGGTTACTTCCTTTAATTGCTTATCATTTTTTTTAAATGAAAGTGTTCCTAAATCGATATCCTTCTTACCATCTATTGTAAAAGGGGAGGAATATAATTGTTTATATCCTGTATAGGATGATGAAATGATCAATGTTGCGGTTGAATTACTGGTAAAAGAAAATTTGCCATTATCTGAAACAACCTCACCCTTTATTAAACTTGAATCCTTTGCATTTAGTAATAAAACATTTGCGTTCCCAATTGTTTTATTGCTTTCATCAACAATAATCCCATGAATATTTGATTGACCCTTACTATTAGATGTGATTAATAAAAAATATGGGATGAGAATGATATAAAATAAATAGGGAAAATTTCTAAAATAGAAATGGCTAAGCATTAGTTTAAGTTTTGGTTGGTAAAATTGCAAATTAAACTTTTTTTTAATTTTTCCAAACTAAAAACTGAACGGATATTGCAGTGCCTTCCTTTGAGGAGTTCTATGACCTTTTGCAAATAGAAAAAAGTTACAAAAAATTCCACTTTACTTTTCAGTAGTTTTTTGGTTAAGGAGTGAAACAGTCCTCAGAAGAAAGTGGAAAAGAAAATGCAGCATAACATCCTTCTGGCAATAACATTTGAAAAGCTATCAATTAGTCAATTTTATTATTATCACTGTATATTGTCAAAAATTCTTTTTAAATTTATAATACTCATCTTAAACACCTAACTTAAAGTCTTACATCTTTGGTAGCCAACTTTTTATTTTTTACACATTCTAAACTTAAAACAATCATCATGAAAAAGTTACTTCTTTATTCAACAATGATTTTCTTTTGCAACTTATTTACTACAACTTTTGTTCAGGCTCAAGAAATGAAAGCTAAAAAGTTTGATAATCCCGAATGGAAAAGGATTTCTTTTATTAAATTTAAAGCCGATAAAATGAACAGGGCGAAAGAAATCATTAAAAATTATTATGTAAAGGCAGGGCAAAAAGCTGCAACTCCGGGCCCTTCTTCTATAGTTGATTTAATGACGGGTGAATGGGATATGATGGTTGTTTGGGATATGAAAGGAGGTATTGAGGAAATGAATTGGGAAATGAGTCCTAATGATGTTAAATGGATGACTGCTATGAATGATATTGCAGGTAGCTCAGAAAAGGCAAAAATGATTATGGACGAATTTTCTTCTTTAATTACTCGTGAAACTTCTTACATTGGCAAATCAGGAATGCCAAAATAATTTATAATTACCTAATTGGTCTGCTAATGATAGCTGTGAGAAAGTTGTATTGTCTTAGATCTTATGTATAATAAATAAAATTATTTTATTTTCAATACAGGTCTCAACTTATAGCCTGTAGATTCCTGACTTATAGATAAAGCAGCATCAAAATCAATTACCAAATTTTCGGTATAATACTGAAAAATGGTTGGTAAAAACCTTTGTAATACAACTGGGATAAGGGTTTGAAAGAAGTTTAGTGAAAACGGTTTCACTAAACTTTTTTTGCTTTATGAAAAAGCTTAAAAAAACGCTGCTGGGCTTGTGGCAGTTTAGCAGTAACAGGGTGGGGTAAACGAGCAGGCAAGCAAAGATTCAAATGCCAACAATGCGGCATTTTATTCACCCGTAATAATCCTGTTCAGGTCATACACAATCGTTTTGTATGGTTTCGTAAATGGGTACTGGAAAGACAGATTTATAAGACACTTCAAAGGGATAGTGGTTTGTCAAAAGACACCCTTCAAAAAACATTTTATTATTTCCTCAGCCGGGCTCCTTTAACACCGATCATTCATCATGATGATATTCATTTAAGAGTAGATGCTACTTACTTTAAAAAGTTTTGTGTGGTCTGTTACCAGGACGATACAATTGGTTACACACAACTATTTCGTTTTTCGGATGGAGAGCGATATGACGAGATAAAAGAAGATTTATCCAACCTGCTAATTCTTGGATTACAGATAGCCAGTATTACTTGTGATGGTCATAAAGCCACCCTTAAAGCCATTAAAAAAATAATGCCGGATGTGGTAGTGCAAAGATGCCTGGTACATATTCAAAGGATGTGCCTGTTGTGGCTTACAGCTCATCCAAGTTATGATGCAGGTAAACAATTAAGACCTTTGGTTTTAATGATACATCAAATTGAAACACATAATGACAAACTGTTTTGGATACAATCTTTAGCATGGTGGGAAATCAAATTTAAAGACTTCCTGAAAGAAAAATCCTATAAGCCTCAAACAGGCAGGTATTGGTTTAAACACCGGTTAATCAGGCGTTCTTTTTTTACTATGAAAAGAGCAATGCCCAATATGTTCCATTACTTAGATAACAGCAATATTCCTAAAACCACCAATGGAATTGAATCTTATTTTGGACACCTTAAAAATCATCTCGACCTGCACAGAGGCTTAACAAAAAATAACAGGATCAACTTTATTAAATGGTATATCTACTTCAGGAATAAGTCCAACATCTGAGTTTTTTTAGCCATAAAGCAATCCAATAATACAAAAAAATAGCAGCCTGAAAATAGCTGCTATTTTACTATTGTTTTGCATTAATCTTATTGCTGGCAGGTTGCTCTCCAGCAGAGCCTGTTTCCTCTTCAGATTAACACCGCTAATAAAGGAATTTATTCTGGAAAAATTACCAACCATTTTTCAGTACATTACC
>JBKJSX010000276.1:0-5657 GCA_046594375.1 Chitinophagaceae bacterium | reverse complement strand
AATAAGATGTCCCAATATCCATCCGCCTTTTTCGCAATGTGAATACATTCCTTTTTTGCAGTACTCACATTTTCCGCAGGAGGAAATACAGGAAATTAAAACACGGTCACCCTTTTTAAAATTGGTAACAGCAGCGCCAACTTCTTCAATAATACCGATGCCTTCATGACCCAAAATGCGGCCATCTGTTACTTCGGGCACATCACCTTTAAGAATATGCAGATCAGTTCCGCAAATGGTTGTTTTATAAATTTTCACAACTGCATCAGTGGCATCTATGATAGTTGGCTTTGGTTTTTCTTCCCAGGTTTTTTTACCGGGACCGTGGTAAACTAATGCTTTCATTGTATGTATTTTTAGATTGAAAAAGTGTGGAGAATTATTCGTGTATTGCCATCACCGGCATATGGCTATGTAATACCAGTTTTTTTGAATGGCTATGCTGAAAAATTTTACTGATCAGGTTGTGTTTTTTAGGAATGGTTATCAATAGGTCAATATTATTTTTTTCGGCGAATTGTGCAATCCCTTTTTCTATATCTGTATCAGTTATAAAATGATATTCAGGATTTAAGTCTCCCAATATCTCATGCAGCCATACTGATTCTTCATTCGTTTCCTTGCTGTAAGAATCAGTGCCATGAGGGCTTATGTGCAATACATGTAGTTCTGCATTAAAGTTGTTTACCAACATTTTTATTTCTTTAAAAGGAATGGTTTCTACAACTTTTTTAAGATCGCAGGCTAATCCTATTTTTGAAATGCTTGTAAATTTTACACCCGGTGGTACAACGATAACCGGCCACACGAGTTCCTTAATTGCAGAAATGGTTTTACTGCCAAATAAAAATCTGTCAACGGATCCGGAGTTTTCTACGGCCATTACAATCGCATATGTATCCATTATATCACAATGTTCATATATCCCATGTACCAGTTCACCTGTTTTTACTGCTGTATTTATTTTTATTTTGTCACCTGTTCTGTTTATAATTTCTTCTTTTAATAGCGCCATTTTTTCTATTGAATCTTCCACCAATTCCTCTAATGTATAGGGTGGTACAGGAACCTCGCTAAGCACCACCGGTATTGGGCATACATGTATCAACGATAGATCTGTATTGATAACACAAGCCATGTCTGCTGCATAGTAAACAGCATTCAGCGATACTGCTGAAAAATCTGTGGGAACTATTATTGTTTTCATACAACTATTTTTAGTTAACACTTATTGATTTTCAAATCTTCCGCTCTTTTCTTTAATTGCGATCCGGTACATTACAGGCTTTACTCTGTTGCTATCATCAACATTAGCTGTTACTTCATGTTCGTGTGTATGGATAGTAGAACTTGTCATTAGCGGCAGTACATGTTCAAACAAATACTCTCGTGCCTCTTCTGCCTCTTTGCCTTTTAATTCTTTGAATGTGCCGGATACAATTGCGCTTTGCCAGTTGGTCATATCCATCATTCTGTCTACTTCAAAACATACGTTTGGATTTTTACGCATGATCTTTAACTTAAGCCCTTCCCGGGTTTGCCCGATAATATTCTTTCCATCAAATACATAAGTTACAGGTGTTATGTATGGTTTTTTACCATCAGTACAGGCTACTCTTCCAACAGCCTGGCTAAGCAGTAGGTGGTCAATTTGTAATTCATTTAATTTTCCCAGCATGGCATAAAATTTACATGGTTATTGATAATTAAACTCAAAGATAAAATGCTGAGGAAAGTTAATTTATGACATTATGCATTCAAACGCATGATAGAAATCAGCCATCCACATTGTTAAAAAAAAAGTGGATTGAAATTTAAATCAATTCATCTTTTTCTTCCTTTTCCACGGTAATGGTGCATTCGCCAATTAAAGCGGCCAGGGCACCAATTGCTGCTAATACCGGTGCAAGCAGAGCGCCAACAACGCCAATGGATAAAGGAAAATTCATTACCTCTTTTCCATCCTTATCGTGTATGGTGATTTTTCTTATGTTCCCCTTTTCAACAAGTTCTTTTACTTTATTTAGAAGGTTTTCTCCATTTATCTTAAAAGATTCTTTGATTGTCATGTTATTTTTTTTAGTTAATAATTATTTTTCTGCGGGTAAATTTATTTATTATTTTTTGGAGAGCAGGCATGATAAATATCATTTTGAAGGCTAACAAATTGCATGTAATAGGTGCATAAAATACCCAATATTTGTAATCAAAGCATTCTATGTAAGCGTTGCATGTTTATTAAAAATGGCAGCAGTATGATCAAAAAAATAAATGTAAAAATGCCTGCAAAAATATTGCCTGACGAAGTGAATATTTATTCTGAGAGACCTTCTTATTCATCCGGTACATATAATAAGCTGTATGGTGAGAATGCAAATATTTTTGATGCATATTCATTTAAAGAAAAGTTTGAAGAAAAGCTACGTCAATTGGCTTATTAAAGAACCGAATAAAATAGTAGTAACATGGATGAGATATTATCACTGCTAAAAAAATATGATGTACCAACACCGCGGTACACAAGTTATCCCACGGTGCCTTACTGGGATTTTTCTTGCTTTAGTGAAGTGCAATGGATGGAATCTGTGATAGACACTTTCAATTCAGAAAATGAGGAATTGTGTATTTATATTCACCTTCCTTTTTGCGAAAATCTTTGCACCTTTTGTGCATGTAATAAACGCATCACAAAAAATCATGGCGTTGAAGATCCTTACATTATTTCTGTTTTAAAAGAATGGAAAATGTACCGTGCGTTATTACCGGGCGTGCCGAAAATAAAAGAAATCCATTTGGGTGGTGGTACTCCTACTTTCTTCAGCCCTGATAATCTTGTTACTTTAATTAATGGAATTACTGCAGATGCAAATGTGAGTGATGACAATGAATTCAGTATTGAAGTACATCCCAATTATACAACCGAAGAACATCTTAAAGTGCTTTCAGAAATTGGGTTCAACAGGATTAGTATTGGTGTGCAGGACTTTGATCCCAAAATACAATTTGTAATTAACCGTAATCAAACATTTGAGAAAACAAAAGAGGTTGTTGACTGGGCAAGAAAATATAATTACACAAGCATAAACATTGACCTGATATACGGCCTTCCTCATCAAAGTATAAGCAGCGTGGTGCATACCATTGGGCTTGTTAATGAATTAATGCCGGACCGTATTGCATTTTATTCCTATGCTCATGTACCCTGGAAGAGTAAGGCTCAGCGGCGTTACACAGAAGCTGATCTGCCGGCAGCAAATGAAAAGTGGCAGCTATATGCAACAGGCAAAAGCATGCTTGAGAAAGCGGGCTTTAAGAGCATAGGCATGGATCATTTTGCAAAGGCGAATGATAAATTATTTATTGCTGAAGCAAATGGAAACCTTCATCGCAATTTTATGGGCTACACCACTACACAATCAAATTTGATAATAGGGTTAGGCATGTCAGCAATCAGCGCTACTAAAAATGCTTTTGCTCAAAACGAAAAAGTGGTAGAGGACTACAATAAAAAAATTGGTGAAGGAAAATTGCCATTAGTGAATGGACATTTACTGGATGAAGAAGATATCATCATTCAGAATAATATTCATGAATTAATGTGTTTAAATAAAACCACACTTGAAGTGAAATCGCTGGATCTGGATTTTGTAATATCAGCATTTTCAAAACTTACATCACTGCAGGCTGATGGCCTGGTAACAGTAGATGGGGCAACTATACATGTTACTTCAAAAGGTAAATTATTTATCAGGAATATATGTGCTGCAACAGACGCACAGCTTTTCAAAAAACAAATTGGACAGCTTACTTTTAGTAAAGCAATTTAAAGATCGATCCTGCATCTTTTGATGTTCCCTCTAAAATTTATTATTTATTAAAGCGATATAAAATCAATGTGGCTATCCATAGAAGAATGAATGCCAACAGAACCCATTTGAAATCCGATTGAAGAATAAAATTTACAATTGTTATAGAACTAATTAAAGTGATTCCTGTAATTACTATTATAACAAATGCAAGATGGTCTTGAAAAAATAAAATAGATTCCGATTGCTGAGAACTGTACGGTGAACTTCTTTATTTCTGCACTACTACGTACAGCTTTTACTTTATGGGGTATTGTTAGAATTGTTGTTCATAATTTAGTGAGGTTAACCACCTTTTAAACAATTTTTTAATCATTTTATAAACGCTACTCTTCTGCATCTAACTTCCATTTCCAATTACGGATTTCCGGCATGTCTTCACCATGTTTACAGATGTATGCCTTATGGTCAATCAGTTTATTTTGCATATCCTGTTTAATATATGCGGCTGTTGATCCTAAACTTGCCACACGGTCAATTACATCACATACTAAATGGAATCTGTCTAAATCGTTCAATACTACCATATCAAACGGGGTGGTTGTAGTTCCTTGTCCTTTGTAACCCCTTACATGTAATTGGGGATGGTTAGTCCTTCGATAAGTTAATCGATGTATCAATAAAGGATAGCCATGAAAAGCAAAAATAATAGGTTTATCTCTTGTAAATAAGTCATCAAAATCTTTGTCGTTTATCCCATGTGGATGTTCGCTTTGAGGTTGAAGTGTCATCAAATCTACCACGTTAATTACCCGGATTTTTAATTCCGAAAAATGTTCCCGCAGTATTTCAACAGCTGCTAATGTTTCCAGTGTAGGTACATCACCACAACAAGCCATAACCACATCAGGATCGTGTCCTTTATCATTGCTTGCCCATTTCCAAATGCCGAGTCCTGCGTTACAATGTTTGATTGCAGCATCCATATCTAAATATTGTAGCTCCGGTTGTTTTCCGGCTATGATTACGTTTATATAATCATAACTTCTCAGGCAATGATCTGTTACAGACAACAAAGTATTAGCATCCGGTGGAAGATATATGCGAATAATATCAGCTGTTTTATTTGCAACATGATCAAGAAAACCAGGATCCTGATGACTGTTACCGTTATGGTCTTGTCGCCACACATGCGAAGTGAGAAGATAATTTAAAGAAGCGATAGGTTGTCGCCATGGAATGCCACGGCAAACCTGCAGCCACTTAGCGTGTTGATTGAACATTGAATCAACAATATGAATGAATGCTTCATAGCATGAGAACAATCCATGCCTGCCCGTCAATAAATACCCTTCTAACCACCCCTGACATAAATGTTCGCTTAATACTTCCATTACCCTTCCATCAGGTGAAATTTGATTATCGTTATTACGTATTTCAGCAGTAGAAGTACGTCCCGTAATCTCAAAGAGATGTGAGAGACGGTTTGATGCAGTTTCATCCGGGCCAAACACTCTGAAATTCCGGCTATCCCAATTAAGTTTCATTACTTCTCTAACAAATCCACCCATTATCAATGTTGCTTCTGCCTCAGTGGTTCCGGGCTTTGTAACCACCACTGCATGATCTCTGAAATCCGGCATCTTTAAATTACGAAGTAGCAAGCCACCATTGGCATGTGGATTAGCACCCATACGCTTTATACCTTTTGGCGCAAGATCTGCTAACTCATCAATTAATTTTCCTTTTGCGTTAAAAAGTTCTTCCGGCTTATAACTTTTCATCCATTGCTCCAACAGTTTAACATGCTCAGGTTTTGTAGCCAGTTCAGCGAGCGGTACCTGGTGCGAA
>JBKJSX010000116.1:0-2898 GCA_046594375.1 Chitinophagaceae bacterium | reverse complement strand
AGATCGTCACTAATAAAATTGGATGATACCGGTAATGAAAAATATAAAAAAATATATTGGCAGGCGGTATTAACAAATGTATTGAACCCTAAAGTGGCTTTGTTCTTTATTTCCTTTCTTCCGCAATTTATTGATCCCACCTATACCAATCATTATATTTCTTTTTTAGTTCTTGGAATATCTTTTACAACCACCGGTACCTTGTGGTGTTTGTTGCTGGCTTTATTTTCTTCGCTTATTTCTTCAACACTAATTAAGAATAAAAAATCAGGTGGCTACTTAACAAAGTTCTGCGGCTTTATTTTAGTCGGGCTCGGAATTAGAGTCGCGTTTATAAAATAATATTTTACCGCAGAGGAATGAAAGGCAGACCTGATAGCTATCGGGTTTACGCAGAGAATGATTTAACTCTGCGAATCCTCTTTTAACTCATGTTCGCAGCGGTAGACGATTTCGTTGTATTTTGTGAGATACAAAAATTATCTTATGAAATATTTACTGTTACTCCTTTTGTGCCTTCCTTTTTATTCAACTTCGCAAACACTTCCTTCAATAGAAGACAAAATAAAGAACTTAAAATCGTACCCGGGCTTTATTAAATTTTATTGGGATGATAATTCTGGTAAGGTTTACCTGGAAATAAATAAACTCGACAGCGAGATGCTTTATTACACATCGCTGCCTGCGGGCTTAGGCTCCAACGATGTTGGATTGGATCGTGGCATAACAAGTGGTTCATCAATAATAAAATTTAGCCGTATAGGAAATAAAGTTTTAATGGTGCAGCCCAATTATGATTATCGTGCGATAACAAATGATGTGGCGGAGAAAAGAGCAGTTGAGCAATCCTTTGCCCAGTCTACGTTGTGGGGTTTTACGGTAGAAGCAGAAAGCAATCGTAATGTTCTCGTTGATGCAACAGCATTTTTTTTGAGAGATGCCATGCAGGTTGTTAACCGTTTGCAAAGTACAAAACAGGGAAGCTATAATATCGATCTTTCACGCTCCGCCATGTATTTACCCCGAAGTAAAAATTTTCCGCAGAATACTGAGTTTGAAGCAAGCATCACATTCATAACAAAAGATACGAGGCCGGGCAATTTTGTTTCATCTGTTACACCTTCGCCTGATGCAGTTACACTTCGTCTTCATCATTCATTTGTTCAGTTGCCTGATAATAATTATAAGCCACGGTTGTTTGATGCACGCTCTGGTTTTATCACCAACACTTATTTTGATTACAGCACACCTGTTACTGAACCAATAAATAAAATGTTTATCATTCGTCATCGGTTGCAAAAAAAAGATCCCAACGCAGCCATGAGCGAACCTGTAAAACCAATTATTTATTATTTGGACAATGGAACGCCAGAACCGATCCGCAGTGCTTTGCTGGAAGGAGCAAAATGGTGGAACCAGGCATTTGAAGCAGCAGGATACACCAATGCTTTCCAGGTAAAAATATTGCCTGAAGATGCTGACCCGATGGATGTTCGCTACAATATGGTTAACTGGGTGCATCGCTCAACTCGTGGCTGGTCAATGGGTGGCGCTATTGTTGATCCACGCACAGGAGAAATAATAAAAGGAAATGTAACATTAGGTTCATTGCGTGTGCGGCAGGATTATTTAATTGCTTCAGGATTGTTAGCGCCATTTGGCTCCCCTTTAGGGGATGGGGGCGGGGATGGGGGAAATAAAATGCTTAAGATGAGCTTACAACGGCTTAAGCAATTAGCTGCACACGAGATCGGCCATACGCTTGGGCTGATGCATAATTATATTTCCAGTACGCAGGGGCGTGCAAGTGTGATGGATTATCCGCCACCGGTTGTTGCTATAAACAGTAAAGGCGAAATTGATCTTAGTGATGCATATACAAACCAAATTGGTGATTGGGATAAAGTAACGATCGCTTATGGCTATTCTGATTTTACTTTCGGCACAAATGAAGCTAATGGACTAAATAAAATTTTGACGGATGCTGCAAAGAATGGCCTGACATTTATTTCTGATCGTGATGCAAGAGATCCTGCAGGGCTACATCCCACTGCGCATTTATGGGACGCAGGAAAAGATCCTGTTACAGGCTTAAAAGATATAATGAAGATCCGCGAAAAAGCATTATCGCAATTTGGAGAAAATAATATTGTGAAAGGAACACCCATGGCAATGCTGGAAGATGTGTTGGTGCCGGTATATCTTTTTCATCGTTACCAGGTGGAAGCAGTGACCAAACAGGTTGGCGGTTTAAATTATTCTTATGCATTAAAAGGGGATGGACAATTTGTAACAAAGCCGCTAACAAAACAGGAACAGCTAAATGCATTGAACATTGTTCTTGATTGTATAGACCCGAAATTTTTAGCATTGCCGGAAAAGATAATAAAACTAATTCCTCCGCGACCTGCGGGATATGATTATACAAGAGAGTTATTTAATCGCAGAACAGGGCTTGCATTTGATCCGATGGCTGCAGCTGAAAGCGCTGCAGATCTTCCGTTATCATTTTTATTTAATCCATTACGGTTGAACAGAATGGTGCAATACCAGGCAGAAAATAATGGTTTGGGCATAGATGAGATGATAAATGTTTTAATGGATAAAACATGGAAAGCACCACGCTTAAAAGGTTTGGAAGGATTGATACTGCAGCAGAATGAACAACTCCTGTTGACTTATTTATTAGGCGTTTCTTTGAGCAATGATATTTCTTTTGCAACCAATGCCGCAATAACAAAAGCTATCGATGATATAAAAAATTATGCAACCAAACAATTAACTTCTTCGAATGCAGTAACAAAAGGATATTTTTTGTTGACATTAGAAAGAATAAAAAATCGTTTGGAAGGCAAGCCTTTTGTTCCTGAGCAATTGCCGCCGGGATCTCCTATTGGG
>JBKJSX010000101.1:0-6905 GCA_046594375.1 Chitinophagaceae bacterium | reverse complement strand
ATCTTTTAGCTGTTGCTTCTGCATCCAAAAAACTAAACGCTTTTATCAGCCATCCAAAACTTTTTCAACAGTTATCACAGGGAGAATCCACAACATTTGATTCTTTGCTTTAATTGTAAGATTGTCCGGCAGTAAGTATCTACTCATCACTGTTATGGTCAGTCTGGGCGGGTCAGACCAATCGCAGCATAAAGGATATTGACTTAAATTTACAGGATGAAACTTTTACTAACATATTTAAAACCTTACAAATGGTTAATGGCATTGGCGCTTTTTCTTGCTGCCATCAACCAGGTATTTTCTTTGCTTGATCCCTATTTTTTTGGTAAGATGTTCCAGATATATGGCGTACATGCACATGAAACAGGGCACTATATTAAAAATGATTTTATAAAAACAGGCGACCGTTCAAAATCAGATTTTATCTGGGGAGTGTTGGGATATTTAGGAATATTGATCAGCGTTGCGATGATATCAAGAATCGCAAAAGCCTTCCAGGATTATTTTGGAAATGTAGTAGTGCAAAAATTTGGTGCTAAATTATTTACCGATGGATTGCGTCATTCCTTAAGGCTCCCCTTCCAGGAATTTGAAGACCAGCGGAGTGGCGAAACATTAAGCATACTTACAAAAGTGCGTACTGATACAGAAAAGTTCATCGTATCATTCATTAATATTTTATTTGGACTGCTGGTGGGTGTGATCTTTGTTTCTATTTATTCTTTTACACTGCATTGGTCGATAATGCCTGTGTATTTTGGTGGCATTGTTTTCTTATCGCTGCTCACAGGTTTTTTAAGTAAAAGAATTAAGGTGATACAAAAAACCATTGTAAAAGAAACTACTTCACTTGCAGGAACTACAACAGAAAGTTTAAGAAATATTGAGTTGGTTAAAAGTCTTGGATTAACTGAGCAGGAAGTAAAAAGGCTTAATAACAATACCTATAAAATTCTTGGGCTTGAATTAAGAAAAGTAAAAAGTATACGCACTTTAAGTTTTATACAGGGCACATTTGTAAATGCTTTGCGGCAGGTAATTATGTTCATGCTGATGTGGCTGATATTTGGAAATATTATTTTGCCGGGACAATTACTTACACTTACTTTTTATTCATTTTTTATTTTCGGTCCACTGCAGGAAATTGGAAATATTATCATCACTTATCGTGAAGCAGAAGCTTCTTTAAATAATTTTCATAACCTGATGATAAAATTGCCGGAACAAAAGCCGGAGTCTCCACAAAACTTTGGAAGTATTGAAGAACTTGAATTTAAAAATGTAAAATTTAAACATCAAACCGCCAACCAGCCTGCATTAAACAATATAAGCTTTGATGTAAAGACCGGAGAAACAATTGCATTTGTAGGACCGTCCGGTTCAGGTAAAACAACTTTAGTAAAATTATTAGTTGGATTGTATCGTCCGCAGGAAGGAAAAATTTTATACAACAATATTGACGGAAATAATATTGACTTTGATACCCTTCGTACGCAGATTGGTTTTGTAACGCAGGATACACAACTTTTTGCCGGCACCATAAAAGAAAATATGCTTTTTGTAAATCCTGATGCAACGGATGAAGAAGTTTTGGATGTTCTTAAAAAAGCGGCGTGCAATAATTTATTGGGACGGGCAGATAATGGGTTGGAAACTTTAATTGGCGAAGGCGGTATAAAAGTTTCAGGAGGTGAAAAGCAAAGGCTCTCCATTGCAAGGGCACTGCTTCGTCATCCGCATTTATTAATTTTTGATGAAGCAACCTCATCCTTGGATTCTCTTACTGAGGAAGAGATCACGAACACCATCAAAGAAGTTTCATCTCAACAGGAACAAATAACTATTTTAATTGCACACCGCCTTAGCACCATTATGCATGCAGACAGAATTTATGTACTTGAAAAAGGAGACGTAGTTGAAACAGGAACGCATGAACAATTGATTTCACAAATGGGATTATATTATGCAATGTGGCGCCAGCAAATTGGTGAAAGGAAGAAGGTGGCACCACAACCGGCATCATTAAATTGAACCATGATTAATAAGATTAAAAGATTTCATGATGATGTTATTTGAAGACTTAACAAAAAAATAATTGGCTGTGCAATAGAAGTACACAAAAATCTTGGAAATGGTTTTCAGGAAGTAATTTACCAAAGGGCGTTAGAAATAGAAATGCGTTTAGCCAGGTTAGAATTTAACAGGGAAATGAATATGTCGATCTTTTATCGTGAATTCGAAATAGGAACAAGAAGAGTAGATTTTTTTGTTGAAAACAAAATTATGGTAGAAATAAAAGCAATTATACATCTTGAAGATGTTCATTTAGCACAAGCAATAAATTATTTAGAAGCATACAAAATGGAAATTGGTTTACTATTAAATTTTGGCGCCAAAAGTTTAGAGTTTAAGAGAGTTCACAATAATAAATTAATCAAGCAATCATAGAATCAGGAAAATCATGGTTCAAAAGCCAAAGCCAGGTTTTTTATGGAGTATTTTAACCATGCGTTGCCCAAGATGCAGAAGGGGCGGCATGTTTACCGATAATAATGCTTACAAAAAATTAAGCCTTAAGCACATTTTTGATATGCCGGAAAAATGCCCCGTGTGCAAACAAAAATTTGATCTTGAAGTTGGCTTTTGGTATGGCACAGGTTACGTTAGTTATTTCCTGACTGTTCTTTTATCGGCATTTACTTTTATTGTATGGTGGGCAGTTATTGGTATCTCTACTGAAGATAACAGGATCTTTTACTGGCTTGTATCCAATACTATTTTAATTGTTGTTTTACAGCCATGGCTTATGCGGCTTAGCAGGGTAGTTTACATTTACTTCTTTATAAAGTATGATGAAAATTATGAAATAAATCCTGTTGTAGAACTACATATTAACGATGAGTAATTATTGTTAGTCCCCCTGGTGTTCTTCTTTATTGTAAAAGATATCAGTAAAGATATTTGCTTTACCTAATTCTTCCATATCACTTAGCTCAAGCTCAAGTGCCTTTGTGCTTTGCTGAATTTCAAGAAAAGAAAGCACTATGGAACTGAGTAATGTTATCATACCGGCAGCAAAAATAATGTTAGCGGCATGCATCCAATTCCGGTAAATAAAATACATGCAAAGCACACAGCAAAAAAAACTCAATGCCCCAAAGCCCTGCATATATTTTATAAGATTCAATCTTGCCCGCAGGCTTTTTATTTGTTTTATCGCGGTATGCTTCACATCCATTTTAGCATAGCTCTGGTGCAGGCTTCGTATCCTGTTAGCAATAGCCAAAAACCGGTTTGTGTAAGCCAGCATCAATAGAGTAATTGCGGGAAATAATAAAGCAGGGGTGTTGATGGATATTTCTAACATGTAATAAAATTACACAACATTATTTTTGCGGTAAGGAACAAATCATGATTTCTAAACGGAGTATTGATTCTAAAAAACAAAATAAAAAAGCGGCAGGTTGATTCACTTAACATTTCTATAAAAAAAAAATTATTTATTTAGATCCAAAATCCAGCGGTACGTTTAGCTTAATGCTGAAGTTTCTGCCCATGTTATAAATGCCATGATTAGGACGGGGATCATCAGGATAATCATCAAAATATTTTAACCTGTTTAAATGCGATTGATAACCCACGTCAAATAAGTTGTTTGCCAAAAAAGAAAAAGAAACTACACTATTTCCTTTTTTGTTGGTTATATCGCCACCAAATCCTGCATTCACTAATCTATATCCCCGGGTTGCTGTTTCTGTACCAAATGCGAGATAAGCTCTATCCTGTTTTGCATAATATTCAAATTGTATTTTGGCAAAGCCATTGGCAATACCCTTAGAAACTTTTTTTATATTGGCTCGCAATTCGGAAAATGTATGCAAAGGCGGAATTAATGGTAAATACCTGGAGCTATCAGTTATTTTAGTAAGATCCTTACCTCCTTTATTAGTGCCATAAACAACAGATAATGAATTTTCAAAATGTAGCCAGTCCAAAGGATGTGGGTGAATATCCAGATTAATTTCTGCGCCATACAGTTGTGCTTTGCCCTGTAAAAATTGAAAGGTCTCATTACCGGAAACAATTACTGAATCTTGTCCCTGTTTGTTTAATAATTTGGAATTGAAAATATAGTTATTGATATTATTATTAAAAACTTCACCATTTAAAGTAAAATGCGGAGTGCTATAAGTAATGCCGATATCTTCCTGCAAATTAAATTCAGGTTTGAAATTAAGATTTCCTAATTGATAATAATTGGTGCCGGGATGAACACCATTAGCCGAAATTTCTGAAATATTGGGTGCCCTGAAACCTCTGCCTATATTGAATTTACCGCTTAAATTTTCTGTAAAACGATAGGATAAACCAAGGCTGCCACTTACCCCTGCGAATGAATGTTGATAGCTTGAAAAAGGATTATCTGCACCTAACGTATCTTTCCCTGATACAGGTTTATCAAATCCTGTTACTGCATCCGGCTTAATATATAATTGTTTTCCTGTAAATAATCTTGTATCATACCGTATACCTCCCGCAAGTTCTAAATTGCCTACAGATTTTTTAATAAAAATAAAAGGACCAATATCAAACTGGTGATAAGATGGTATGATAAACTCTGTTCCTTTTTCAACATTATTATTTTGGTACATTCCATTAACACCTGCAGTAATGCCTAATCCATTTTTTTCAGTGAAATAATATTTTAAATCATAAGAGAATGTATTTAGCAAAAGATACAAACCGGGGATTTTTATTTTTTGAGGATGGCTAAATTCACGCCTGATACTTTTTTGATAAGCAAGATTTAATCCTAATCTGGCCTTACCCAAAATAAAATTGTTAGCAGTATATATTCTGTAATGCTGAACATGCTGGTGAACATTGGAAATATTATAAGAAGATAATTCCCTGTTGGATACTATGGGCCTCAGGGTATCAGCTTCTGTAATTTGTTTTGTAAATTTTCTACTGGCAGAATCCCTGCTACCATCCGGTATTTCCTGTAGATTATCAAAAATAGAAAACCCTACATGCGTATATCCCCATGAACGGTTAACTCCAACTAAACCTGTAAAATCAGTTTCTAAAAATCCAGTGTTGTAAACTTGGCCATCAATTTTGTTTTTGTAATTAGTTGCAAGCTTATGAGAAAATCTTCCCATCCAGATAACAGAATTATTGTTTCCTGAAAGCATTGCTGAATTGGCAATTAATTTATTATTGGTTTGAAATTCGTTGGAAATATTACCAATTATTTTTCCAGATGCCGGAGGGTTAGGTGGCAGTAAATTAACCACCCCTGCTACAGCATCAGACCCATAAATAAGGCTGGCAGGTCCCTTTACCACTTCTACTTTATCAACATCATTCTGATCCACTTCAATTCCATGCTCATCTCCCCACTGTTGCCCTTCCTGTCTTACACCATCATACAAAGTAAGAATTCTGTTGAAGCCTAATCCACGGATAAAAGGCTTTGAAACATTTGGTCCTGTTGTTACTGCACTAATTCCAGGGACACGGCTTATAGCATCGATAATATTAGTACTTAAATTTTGCTGAAGATATTGCCTGCTTACAGAAATTATAGGTATAGGACTTTTGCGGATTGAAGTTGCTTTAGAGGTTCCCGTAACTACTACTTCAGTTTCTTCCGTTATAGAAATATCTAGTACAAAATCAAGTGTTGTATTTTCGGTAAGTACTATGGTTTTTAAAATATTTTTATAGCCACTAAATCCTGCTTCTATTAGATAGCTGCCTAAGGGTAGATTGCTTAATACATAATTCCCATTTACGTCGGTAATTGTACCTCTTTTCAAATCAGAAATAAAAATACTTGCGCCCTGCAATGGTGCGTTAGTGGTTGCAACAGTAATTTTTCCCGTTAATGTAGCTCTTACGTTTTTGCTTAAAAGATTTTGTGCTGATAATGGATAGATTAGCATAGGGAATAATGCAAATATTGTAATATGTATAAAAATCCGTTTCATAATATTAATAGTGTAAGTTTTTAATTTAGTTCTGTAGGAAAGTTGTGCCACTTAATTATAAAGGGCAATTGATAGTAAACTAAATGCTTGCCGGAGGGCCACGAAGGGGTGAGTAGATAGCAGAAATGGACGAGAAAGAAATATTCTTTACAACATAAGAAGAAAAAAAAGTGGTATGCGGAAATTGAAATGAAGGAAGATGATTCAAAAAAGAAGATTCTGCAACAAGATTATCATTATCACAATTATATCCTGAATTGTTTAGCTGGTATGGCTTGTCATTATTTTTTGCAGGTTTGCTGTCAATATGTTTTGCAAAAACATTATGCAAAAATCTTTTAGGCGTAATACTCAATGCAAACACCAGGAGTAAAAAGCCTGAAAGAAATTTTATTATGAAACCTGATCTAAGCAAAAGATTGAATTCTTAACTGTAAAGATAGAGCAAATAATTACGAAACAATGTTGCAAATATATACATACCATTGCATCATAAAAAGTTAATAAGAGTAACCTCGTTTACAAGGTTTTGGTTTTTGTATATTTATCAGGAAGATGGCAATTAAGAAAAACAAATAATCAAAATATTAATGCTTTCTACGCGACATGAAGTATTTATGGAAGTGGCGGCGAATCTTAGCTTTTCCAAAGCAAGTGAAATATTATTCATCAGCCAACCTGCTATCAGCAAGCACATTAAAGTATTGGAAGCATTTTATAAAACAACTTTGTTCGAAAGAAAAGGTAATGCTATCCACCTGAGCCCAGGCGGAAAATTATTATACAACCGTATAAAAGAAGCTAAGAAAATTCAGAATCAACTTGACTTTGAATTAAGCACACTAAAAAATCAATTTAAAGCAAAAGGACAATTAAAGTTAGGTGCCAGCACAACTGTGGCATTATACA
>JBKJSX010000239.1:0-12263 GCA_046594375.1 Chitinophagaceae bacterium | reverse complement strand
TATTCTTCCTTCGGGAGAAACCGCAGTTGCTTCACAAAACACAAGCCCGGCACCACCCACCGCCCGGCTACCCAGATGTACAAGATGCCAATCGTTGGCAAAACCATTTTCACTGCTATACTGGCACATAGGGCTAACAACTATCCTGTTCTTTAATTTAATATTCCTGATCTGTAACGGTTCAAAAAGCAAAGCCATAAATTTTTTAAGTTGTGAATGCAAACTTGCAACCAATTATTCAATTTATTATCTCATAATTTTGAAGGATGGAAAAAAGACAATTAGGAAATTCAGGAATAGAAGTAGCGCCACTTGCATTGGGAGCAAATGTTTTTGGATGGACGATAGATGAGCAAACATCTTTTAAAATCCTGAATGCATTTACTGATGCAGGATTTAATTTAATTGATACAGCAGATGTTTATTCAAGATGGAAGGCGGGAAATATTGGGGGTGAATCAGAAACAATAATCGGTAACTGGATGAAGCAACGTGGCAATCGTGACAAAGTAATTGTTGCCACAAAAGTTGGCAGTGATATGGGAGAAGGAAAAACGCTTAAAAAGAATTACATCCTTAAAGCAGTTGATGCATCACTTAAGCGTTTGCAAACTGATCATATAGATCTTTACCAGTCACACTTTGATGATCTCTCTACACCGGTAGAAGAAATTATTGATGCGTTTTCAGAATTGGTAAAGCAAGGCAAAGTGAGAGCAATCGGTGCTTCCAATCTATCAGCAGAAAGATTGAAAGAGTCTGTTGAATACAGTGAGCGTGCAGGTTTGCCGCGATATGAAACGTTACAGCCTTTATACAATTTGTACGACCGTGAAGTTTTTGAAAAAGAATTCCAGCCGTATTGTTTGGAGAAAAATATCAGCGTGATAAATTATTATTCATTAGCGAGTGGTTTTCTCACAGGAAAATATCGCTCAGAAACTGATCTCTCAAAAAGCGCAAGAGGTGGAGGTAATAAAAAATATTTGAATGAACGTGGCTTTAAAATTTTGAAAGCCCTTGATGAAGTGGCAGAAAAATATAAATCAACACCGGCAACAATATCACTTGCATGGTTGATGGCGCAACCAACCATTGCAGCACCCATTGCAAGTGCAACCAACACAAAACAATTAGATCATCTTATTGCTGCGGTTGGTTTAACATTAGATAGCGATGCGCTTGAACAATTAACTACTGCAAGTGCTCACCAGTAAAGGTTAAGATGATATACAACTTTTGTATTTAAAATAAAATCAGTGGTAATAACATCGTAGATTTGCCAACTATTTTTTTGGAGACTTGTCCGAGTGGTTGAAGGAGCACGCCTGGAAAGTGTGTATACGGGAAACTGTATCGAGGGTTCGAATCCCTCAGTCTCCGCTGAAAACAATATCAAAAAAAGTTCAAAGCCCGCAAATCCTTTATTGATGGGCTTTTTTGATTTTGCTACTTTCTCAAATTGCTACTATTCGCTTCAAATCTCAGTGAGTAATTCATGAGTTCAACATTAACAAAAAAATGACTCACTGGAAATGGGATAAACTATTGAAAATAAAGATGTTCAATTTTTGAACCTATTGTCAGCATGTAACTCGAATCCGAAATTTGTAAACATTAAAAGTGAGAGTTATGCTAGAAAAAAGTTTTAGTCTTCTTTTTTACTTAAAGAAGCCAAAGAATTATCTGAAAGGTGCAAGGCCTATTTACATGCGAATTACTGTTGATGGAATTCCAAAAGAAATCTCTACCGGGAGGAAGTGTGATTCCGAAAGATGGAATACAGGTGCAGGTCGTATGCACGGCACAAAAGAAGATGCGAAATTATTAAATGCTTATCTCGATACTTTGCAAACAAAAGTGTATGAAGTAAGAAGGCAGTTGTTGGAGAAAAATGAAACCATAACATCAGAAGGAATTAAGAATACTCTCAAAGGGACAAACGAAAAGTCAAAAATGGTTATGGTAATATTCCAGCACCATAATGACCAAATGAAAAGTTTAGTTGGCAAAGATTTTTCACCTGCCACTTTAGAAAGATATAAAATTTCGTTTGAGCATACCAAATCATTTATGAAATGGAAGTATAGTGTTTCAGATATGGACATTAAGAGATTGGATTATGAATTTGTTTCGCAGTATGAATTTTGGTTAAAAACATTTCGCAACTGCAACCATAATACAACCATAAAGTACATTGCCAATTTCAGAAAAATTGTAAATCGGTGCATTAGAATTGGATGGATTGAAAAAGATCCTTTTGTTTTATTTAGGATGACTAAAAAAGAAGTCATTCCAGAATTTTTAACTGAACATGAAATACAGAAAATTGCATTAAAGAGATTTGCTTCTGAACGGATCAATCAAGTACGTGATATCTTTCTTTTTTGTTGTTATACGGGTCTTGCATTTGCTGATGTTAAAAAACTTAAAGTCTCCGAAATAGGAATTGGAATAGATGGGAATAAATGGATTTTCACCCATCGACAAAAAACAGATACTTCTTCCAGAATTCCACTCTTACCATTTGCTCTTGAAATCCTGGATCAATATAAGGACCATCCTATTTGCATTAACACAGGAAAAGTATTGCCAGTACTTTGCAATCAGAAATACAATGAATACTTAAAAGAAATAGCTAATCTCTGTGCTATTAGCAAAAATCTGACAACACATACAGCCCGACACACTTTTGCGACAACCGTAACATTAAGCAACGGTGTTCCAATAGAGTCTGTTAGCAAAATGCTTGGGCACAAAAATCTAAAAACAACACAGCATTATGCAAAAGTTCTTGACAGAAAATTAAGTGATGATATGAATACGCTAAAGGATAAAATGAATTTCAAAGGCAATGGAAAATTAAAAGCAATTTGATAAACTCTAATTTATGACATCAACTCAGAAACATGTTAATCTGGACCAGCAATTATCGCTTCGCGCAAATCCCCACTTACCGGAAAAGGCTTTACTAAAAGCAACAGATCTCTGCAAGAACTTCCAAAGATCAAGGCCAATATTGTATGAATGGATGAAGCAAAAAAAACTGAAAAGTTTTAAGATTAAATCACAACGATTTTTTTCCCGAGCTGACATTGAAGCAATGATCAATGCCCAGGATGCAAGCATAACACAAAAGAAAATTAATCACCTTTAAAAATTTGTGTTATGAATTGTGAACAGTCCAATCAGATAGATCTTGCAGATTATTTCCGTGCATTAGGTTATGATCCTTATAAAATACGAAGAGAAGACTACTGGTATTTATCTCCCTTAAGAAATGAAAAAGAAGCTTCGTTTAAAATCAATAGAATAAAAAATGCTTGGTACGATCACGGGCTTGGAAAAGGAGGAACTCTTGTTGATTTTGCAACAGAATATTACCAGTGCAATGTCAGTGAAGCGCTGGAGAAAATTTCTCTTTTTCATGAGCAAAATATTATAAAAAATATTGCCGCCAGACCGCCGTTCCACTCGTTAGAAAATAATTTATTTACTGAAGCGGAAACGAGAGAAACGGCTATCAAAATAATAGCAGCAAAGAAGCCAATCACAGACCTTTTGCTATGCAGCTATTTAAGACAAAGAAAAATAGATAAAAGTATCGCAGATAAATATTGTTATGAAGTTGCATTCAAAGTGAATGGCAAAGAAAGAGATTTTACAGCCATAGGATTTAAAAATAATGCCGGAGGATACGAGTTGAGAAATGAGTTTTTTAAAGGCAGCAGTTCCCCAAAAGATGTAAGCTATTTTGATAATAATGGACCAAATAAAATAAAAGTATTTGAAGGATTTTTTGACTTCCTGAGTGATCGGACAATCAATCAAAATAAGTCTGAACTGACAAACTTTCTTGTCTTAAACTCATTAGCATTCTTTGAAAGAAGTCTGCTGCTAATGGAAAAACACCAGATCATTCACCTCTATTTAGACAATGACACAGCCGGAAGAAAATGTACAAGTATGGCCGAAAAAAGATCAATAAAATTTAAAGACGAAAGTCAGCTTTACCAGGGATCGAAAGACCTTAATGAATGGATTACAAAAGCTGAAAAAATTCAGAAGATACAACAGGTAAAACACCGAAGAGGAAGACACCTGTAAATTATTTAAGGTTTAAGCAAGCGGTGTTTTTGTTGCACAAAAACTTGCTCCGCTTGCTTTTTCTCCTGATGGTCGCAAAAGAAAAAGTGTGAGATATGATAAGTGAAGAAAGACAATCAAAGCATAAAGGAGGCAGGCCAAAAATGCCGGTGAAAAAAGAATCTGCAACCGGGGTAAGGTTCACTAAATCCGAATACTTTATTGTTAAGCATAAGGCACAAAAAGCAGGGTTAAAGATCAGCGCTTATGTAAGATCTATGGCAATTAACGGAAAAGTAATGCAAAGATTAAATGAGGAAGAAAGGCAGTTTGTCAGGCAACTGGTGGGTACATCCAACAACTTAAATCAGCTTACAAAAAAAGCACACCAGGCAGGAATGCAATCCATAAAAATAAACCTGGAACAATACACGGATATCCTTGATGAACTCTTACTGCAATTAAAAAAATGATAAGCAAAGTAGTTATAGGAAGTAGTTTTTATGGAGCCTGCAGGTATGTGTGCATGGATGAGAAAAGAGCTGTTGTTTTAGAGTCAGAAGGAGTACGAGATTATCATTATAAATTAATGGCAGATGATTTTGAAACTCAACAACAATTCAGACCAACTTTAGGCAATGCCGTCTTTCATGGAATTTTAAGCTTTTATCCCGGAGAAAAAATAGCACATGAAACCATGATTGAAATTGCAAAAAAATACCTCCAGGAACTGAAGATAAATAACACCCAATATGCCATTACAAAACATACAGATAAAGATCACCAACACCTGCACATTTTAGCTAACCTCGTAAACAATAACGGGCAGGTAATTAAAGATAACTGGATAGGGCTAAAAGGAAAGAAAGCAGCACAAAAACTAACCCTGCAATACAACCTTAAAATAGCCGAAGGAAAAAACCTTGATAAAATACATCTCGAAAACCTGAATGAAAAAGAAGCTAACCGTTACACAATTTACCAGGCAATTTTACAAACCTTACCGCATTGCAAAGATCTTAATGAACTAACGTTTCGATTACAAAAACAAAGCATCGAAACGCTGTTCAAATATAAAGGGCAAACAAATGAGTTACAAGGCATCAGTTTTAAGATAGGTGAATACAAATTCAAGGGAAGTGAAATTGACAGAAAATTTTCAATAAAGAATTTAGAAAAACAAATCCAGCAAAATAATATTCAATTAAAAGCTACATCGAAATCCATCAATTTTTCTAACAACAAATTTTCTCAAAAAGAAAAGCTAGAACCAACAAAAAAACTTCACAAGGAAAAATCTTTGTTGGAAGAGTTGATGAAGCCTGAAAAAACTTTTGAGCAAGTGCCTTATGAATTAATAAAAAAACAAAAGAAAAAAAGGAGAGGGCTTGGATTACATTAATTAAAAAATTAAAAATGATGAATGATCTGTTATTACAAACAGTAGTGGAGAAATTGGAAGACATAGAACTTTTGGTAAGGGATAATGATCAAAATAAAACCGGAGAAGAATTAAAAAAGATTTCGGAAGAACTTAAAATTCTTTCCGTTCGAACGATCAGTTCCGAAAGAGTAAATGAATTAATAAAAAGTCTCAATGCCTGCACAAGTAAATTGGAGGGTCAAGTACAAAATACAATTGAACACCGCCATCATTTGCACAAAGGAATATGGATCGCAATAGTGTTATTTATTGCAAATATTTTTCTTTTTACAGGCTGGATTAACAGTTACAACAGTAGTATGCAGTTTAGAGCAAACGATTATAAATACAGGGCACTAAAAACCATGAAGGATGAAAGCCTGAAGAAAGCATTATATAACATAGATAGTCTGTACAAAATCAATCCAGAATATTTTGAAAAGAAGGTGATTGAAAAAGAGGGGAGATTTTTAAAAGATTTCCATATCATCCTTAACAGAGGGATGAAAATAAAAGAAAAATAAACAACCTAGCTACAGTCAGTAACAATCTTTTTATTCCAAAGCCGCAAATGAATAATTCAACTTCAGAACCACAAAAGAAAAACTAAAAACCATCTATGACATTGTTGATGCTGACACTGATGTTATCAAACTAAACAGTCCGCTTACAATGCAGATGGGGCCTGATGAATTGCTGCTTGCTCTTGATGTAAAATTTAAAAATGATTTGACCAGCGGAGACCTTACAAGAGCAGTGCAAAGGCTGGAAAAAAATATAAGAGAAAAACTTCCGGATGTAAAAAAGATTTTTATAGAAGCAAGCAATCTTGCGGAGACTTAAGAACAAAGAGCATCACCAGGATGTATTACGTGTATTCGTAACCGTATATGTGTATATACATTTGGATACGGGAATTTCCAAACGGGGTTGTTGGTTTTCTTTAATATTTAAAGAACTAACGCTTAGTAAATTTTTATTGGGACATGATTTTGTATTAGCCACCTTTATAAACACTCAAGGAATACAGCTTTTACAATTAAAATATTTTATTTCCTTTCTGACAAGATTCATTCCTCTGTGTTTTGAAAAAATCAAGATAGCACGAATAATGCGATAGATTTTGGTTAAATATTTAATCCAAATATTTAAAACCCTATCCATATTCTTCAATAGTTGTTTAACATGCCCTTTACAATTTTCCTCAGATTTGCTTCATAACATGTTTTCACATTTGCATATAGATAACAATCAAAAAATAAAGACATGACATTTAAAAAATTTATAGCTGTCTTTCTTATAAGTGCAGCTTCTTTTACCGGCGGTGCATGGGTGTATGGAAAATATATTCACCCGGATTTGCTGGCCGCCAACATTCCCGTTGCTTCTTCCGTGTTTAAAACAGCTAAATATTCGGAAGGTGCATCTATGTCACCAATGACCGATTTTGAAAATGCTGCTGCCAAGGCTTCGCCGGCAGTAGTGCATATTAAAGTGCTTAAAAGAACGGCGGCCCGGAGTTTTGGTTTGGGCGATATGTCTTCCAATGATAGCGGTAACGGTAACGATGCGCAGCAGGTAGCATCAGGTTCCGGCGTAATTGTGAGTGCTGCGGGTTACATTGTAACCAACAACCATGTGGTTGAAAATGCGGATGAACTTCTGGTAACCTTAAACGACAAGAAAGATTATAAAGCGACAGTTATAGGCACCGATCCAAGCACTGACTTAGCGGTTATAAAAATAGAAGGATCGGATTTTCCCAATCTCCATTTTGCTAATTCAGATGATGTGCGTGTAGGGCAGCTTATATTGGCAATCGGCTATCCTTTAAATCTTGAAACAACAGTTACCTCGGGGATTGTGAGCGCCAGGTCAAGAAACATAGGTATTAATAATCGCAACAGCGATTCGCCTATTGAATCATTTATTCAAACTGACGCAGCCGTTAATCCCGGCAACAGCGGCGGTGCGCTTGTAAATACTGATGGCGACCTGATCGGAATCAACAGCGCCATTGCTTCACCCACCGGTTCTTATGCAGGCTATTCTTATGCAATTCCCTCCAACCTTGTTGGGAGGGTTGTAGGTGATATCATAAAATATGGCAGCGCTAAGAGAGCTTACCTTGGTGTTATGTATGGCAGCGACAAGATGGACGATGCCATGCGACGGAAAAATAATATCCCTGATGGCGATGGTGTATATATAATGAATGTAACCGGGGGAAGTGCAGCAGACCAGGCCGGCATTCAAAAAGGAGATTTCATTACTAAAATAAATGGAACAACCATTAATAAGGGAACTGAGATGATTGAAAAAATTTCAGCGATGCGCCCCGGCGATAAAGTAGAAATCACCTACATGCATAATGGCTCTGAGAATACTGCTACTGCTGCATTACAGGGCTCTGCCGGAAATTATCATCAGGAGACAAATCAATAGGAATGTAAGAAAGATAATTCATCTTGAACTCGAAAGTAATTATACAAGTAATAATAAAAAAGATGGAGATAAACCTGAGTTTATTGGTTAAGATAATGCATTAAGCAATAAATTAATTCTTGTGAAATCCACATTCCCGTCTCTAACGAGGCGGGTTTTTTGTTATTAAAGGATTTGAAATGCACCCTTAAATATTTTATCATAATTAATAGTCACTACAAATACTTATATTCATTATAAAACACCCCGATTTTTTACAATGAAAATTCTTATAATAGAAGATGAAAGGGCATTACAGGAATCCATTATGAAATACCTGCAGCACCAGGGTTTTATTTGCGAGGCAGTAGATGATTTTTTAAAGGGAAAAGAAAAAGTTACCCGGTTTGTATATGATTGTATTGTTATAGACATTGGCTTGCCTTATGGCAGTGGCCTCGACATTGTGAAAGAGATGCAGTACATGGAATCTAAAGCAGGCATCATTATTATTTCCGCAAAAAATGCATTGGAAGATAAATTGAAAGGGCTGGACCTGGGAGCCGATGATTATCTCGCAAAACCCTTCTATTTATCTGAGCTCACCTCACGCATTAATGCGATCATCAGGCGCAGAAACTTTGGAGGCAACAATGTAATCACGTTCAACGAAATTAACCTGGAAGCCGAAGCACAGCGGGTTACAGTGGATGGTAAAGCCGTAATACTCACTGATAAAGAATACCAGTTGCTTGAATATTTTATCGCCAACAGCAGGCGCCTGTTAACTAAAGCAGCAATTGCCGAACATATATGGGGCGATGAATATGAGCATGTAAGTAATTTCGATTTCATATACACACATATAAAAAATCTTAGAAAAAAATTGATTGATGCGGGCAGCGGAGATTATATCAAAACCATTTATCGTGCAGGATATAGGTTTACAGATTAGGCAATGTATGGCAACTAACTTTTACGCACTAAAATATTTATGAAACTTCTAACAAAAACCACTTTGTACTTTTTAATTGCAATGATTCCGTTGTTGGCTGTCACAGGTTTCTACCTCTTCAATCAATTCAGCAAAGAAATAAATTATCGCAGCGATAAAGAACTTATAAGCGAAGAAATCGCGTGGGTTCAATATCTTCAGTCAGAAGCCGATAACGGGATAATTTTTATTTTAAAATCGCCGGAGCTTTCTGTGTATCCTACTGATGCTGCTACAGCGCAGTATCTTACGCTTGCCAATATTTACGGGTACAGCGCTAAAGGAAATAATAGGATTCCTTACCGGCAATTATCGCAGGTGGTTTCAATTAATGGAAATTCTTATCAAATAATAATAAGGCAATCGCAGGAGCAAAAGGCTGCTTTGGTGACAAGTGTTACCAGGATTATGTTGTTTGTATTCGCAGGATTGTTTGCAGCTACTTTAATTTTCAACTGGGCTATTAGCAAAAGATTATGGAAACCTTTCAGGCAGTCACTTGGTAAAATAAGAAGCGCAGAGTTGCAAAAGATGGAAGCCATTCATTTTGAGAATACAAGCATACAGGAGTTTAACGAATTGAATGCTTCGCTAAACTATATGGCCGGTAAAATGTACAGGGATTACGTAAACATGAAAGAGTTTACTGAAAATGCGGCGCACGAAATGCAAACTCCGGTTGCAATTGTACAAAGTAAGCTGGAACTGCTGCTGCAGGATAATAATTTAAAAGATGAACAGGTACAATCAATTCTTGAGTCGGCTGCAGCTTTAAGCCGTTTGAGCAAATTGAATGAAGGCTTATTATTATTAGCTAAGATTGAGAACAACCAATATGAAACCAGAGAAGAAATTAATTTGGCGGAGTTAAGCAAAAAATATCTGCATCTTTTCGATGATTTTATAAAAGACAAGCAACTGAACATTAAAACAAATTTTCAGGGCAATTTTATTAAAAATCTTCATCCCGTGCTTGCCGGTTCTCTGATTTCTAACCTGCTTGGCAATGCCATTAAATACAACTATAATGGCGGAACTATAGAAATAACAATTTCTGAAAACGATTATCACATCAGTAATACCAGTAAAGAGAACCCAATAGAATCTGAAAAATTATTTGCAAGGCTGCGTGTATCAAGAGAGGGCCGGGAGCCATCAAATGGGCTGGGACTGGCCATCGTTAAAAAAATTATTGATGTAAACAATCTGCTTATTACTTACCATGCGCAGAACGGGATTCATAGTTTTGCCATCATGAGAAATATTCCGGCGTAGAACAGGTTGCCTGTGATAATTTGAAACGGCAACTGGTGTTATTAAACTAAACTGTCCACTTACAATGCAGATGGTGGCCGATGAATTGCTCCTTGCTCTATGATGTAAAATTTAAAAATGATTTGACCAGCGGAGACCTTACAAAAGCAATACAAAGACTGGAAAAAAATAAGAGAAAAACTTCCGGATGTAAAAAAGATTTTTATTGAAGTAAGCAATATTGCCGAGACTTAAGAACAATTGACCTCCCTCAGCAACTCATAAAGATGACTTACTTGTATTCGTAACCTTATATGGCAATTTACATTCCCATACGGGGAATTCAAACAAGGTTGCTTGTTTTCTTTAATATTTAAAGAACTAACCCTTAGTAAAATTTTATTGGACATGATTTTGATATTAACCACGTTTATAAGCACCCAAAGAATAGCGGTTATGAAGAATGACAAAATTCACATGGTAAACATCATCCAACAACTTAACTAAAAAATAAATTTTATGAAACGCAATATTAAAAGTTTAATTGGCTACAGTATGAGAGCCAATGATGGTGAAATAGGCAAAGTGGAAGAGTTTTATTTCGACGACCAAAATTGGGCAATCCGTTATATGATTGTAAAAACCGGGAGTTGGCTATTGGGGCGGTCGGTGCTTATTTCACCTACGGCTTTGCAAACGCCTGATGAGGAGAACAGAGAATTTCCTGTGAATCTTACAATGGATGAGATTAGCAACAGCCCTGATATAGACATGCACAAACCCGTTGCCCGCCAACATGAAATTGCATTATATCAACACTATTCCTGGCAGCCATACTGGCAAAGCGGATTTTATTCAGGTGGCTTGTGGGGAGTGATGCCGCCGGCACTCCTTATTGATGAAAGAATATTAACTAATGATGAAAAGGAGAAAAATTACAAAGATCATGATGATGTGCATTTACGCAGTACAGAAAGCATTAGAGGCTATCACATTCACACCACCGACGACGAAATAGGACACGTAAGTGATTTTGTTATTGACGAAAAAACCTGGCAAATTTTATACTTCGTTATTGATACACATAATTGGATTGGAGGAAAAAAAGTGCTGATACATGTAAGTGATATTAGAGAAGTGAAATGGGAAAATTCCAAAGTTATCGTGAACATTACAATAGATGCGGTTAAAAGCAGTAAGCTGTTTAACGAATCAGAATTCATGCAAACTGAAAGCGTTAAGGATTAAGTGCAGTTCAAAATAACATTTGATGTTACAAAGATGAATGCGATAACATCTAAAAAGAAAATATAATTCGCACATACAATTTGAAAAGGTGAAAGTGCTATGCACACAATTGAAATTTAAAAAGATAAAATGAAAACGCAAACAGATACAGAAACTCTTTTGGAGGTTGGCTTCAATGGGTTGAAAGACAAGCAAGAGAAGTCTGCCAGTACCATCAAGAAAGAAAAGAAAATTGCAAATAAAAAAATAATGCACGAGTTATATATAGAGCTGGTGAAGTTGCAAAAGGAAGTAATTGCTTCCGATTTAAAACTACTGGTGATACTCGAAGGAAGAGATGCAGCGGGTAAAGATGGAACAATAAAAAGAATTATCAAACACCTTAGCCCAAGAGAAACAAAAGTGGTGGCGTTGGGTAAACCAACTGATTTCCAGGAAAGGCAGTGGTACTTTCAGCGCTACACTGCTCACTTGCCGGTTTCAGGCGAGTTTGTTCTTTTCAACCGAAGCTGGTACAACCGACTTGGCGTTGAAAAGGTGATGGGCTTTTGCACTCACAAACAATACAAATCATTTTTTACAGAAGTGGAATCGTTTGAGAAAGGCCTGGTGGAAGGAGGATTCATTATCCTGAAATATTATTTGGATATAAGCAAAGAGGTACAACAAAAAAGATTAGACGATCGTAAGAAAGATCCGCTAAAGCAGTGGAAAGTAAGCCCTATTGATGAGGTAGCAGAAAAGCACTGGAAAGATTATTCAAATGCCCGTGATGAAATGCTCCTGAAAACAAATTTCAAACATGCTCCCTGGTTTATAGTAAGTGCAGATAAC
>JBKJSX010000012.1:0-4181 GCA_046594375.1 Chitinophagaceae bacterium | reverse complement strand
CTTAACATCCCAAAGGATGCTGAATGTGTTATTACAATTTCTCAACCCGTTACCGAAAGACAGGTGTCTTATTCCATAAATGAACGCAGCTTTTCTCTTGTGCCCGGCACTTTTGATGTAACCATATCAGGCAGCAAAGTAAAAGATGTACCTGTGCAAAAAGGAATGGATACAAGAATAAAAGCAGGTACTTTAAACGTAGTTGCATCCGGAACATGGACGTTGTATGATGAAAAAAAAGACAGGCAGGTGTATTATTCTGTAAAAGCAAAAAAGATAGGATTGCCAATTGGTACTTATCAAATGGATATAAACGGAACAATGCAGCAGGTAGTAATTAATGACGGAGAGACAGTGGATTTTTAATAGTTAATAATTTATGAGCTTTTGGATTGATTCATCCAATCTTGCTTTTGCCATAAAATTTTTTTCCAATTCTAAATTAAAAGGAACCGGCGTATCAAGCGATGCACACCGTATAACAGGAGCATCTAAAAATTCAAAACAATTTTCATTTATCCATGCTGATATTTCTCCGCCGATACCACCAATAAGAGTGTCTTCATGCAGCAATAAAATTTTTCCTGTACTTTTTACCGCTTTTTTTATTGCAGGATAATCCAAAGGCAATAATGTTCTTAGGTCTAAAATATTTATCGAAATTTCAGGATGAGCTTGCGCATATTCAATCGCCCAATGAACTCCTGCACCGTATGTAATGATGCTTACATCTTCACCATCGTTAACAACTTTTGCTTTGCCAATTTCTGTTTCATAATATTCCTTAGGCACATTACCCGTAACGCTACGGTACAAAGCTTTATGCTCAAAAAATAATACAGGGTTAGGATCGTTTATGGCTGCGATGAGTAAACCTTTTGCATCTTCAGGTGATGAAGGATAAACAACTTTTAACCCAGGTGTATGAACAAACCATGCTTCATTACTTTGGCTGTGAAATGGACCTGCACCTACACCTCCGCCTGTTGGCATACGAATTACAACATCAGCATTTTGTCCCCAGCGATAATGAATTTTGGCAAGATTATTTATAACCTGGTTAAAACCAACGGTAACAAAATCTGCGAACTGCATTTCCATTATACTTTTATATCCCTCCAAACTTAAACCCAATGCAGCACCAACAATTGCGCTTTCACAAAGTGGTGTATTGCGCACTCTTTCTTTACCAAACTCTTCAAGAAAACCTTCGGTTATTTTAAAAGCGCCACCATATTCCGCAATGTCCTGCCCCATTAAAATTAAGTTGGGATGCTGTTGCATACTTTGATGAAGACCTTCTTTGATGGCATCGAAATACCTCACCCCCAACCCCTCTCCACGAGTGGAGAGGGGGGCTACTCTCAACTGAGGATTTTGGACTGTTGACTTTTCTGCATACACATCTTTTAATTCGTCAGAAACATTAAAACTTTCGAAAGTCTCTCCACCGGAGGGATTTAGGGAGGCATCAATTTCCTTTTTAAAATCATTTCTTATATCTGCAATAGTTATCACGTCCAAAACTTTTTGCTCAATTAAAAAATGCTCATAATTTTTTATGGGATCTTTTTCACTCCACTTTTCAAACATTTCTTTAGGAACATATTTAGTGCCGCTGGCTTCTTCATGCCCACGCATTCTAAACGTCATGCACTCTATTAAATATGGTTTTTGATTTTTTACGCAATAGTTGCGAACCCCTTTTATGGTGTCGTAAACTTCAAGAATATTATTGCCATCTATTTGCACACCTTCCATTCCATATCCTTTGGCTTTATCAATTAAATTTTCGCAACGGTATTGCTCATTAATTGGCGTGCTTAATCCATAACCATTATTTTCAATGATAAAAATTACCGGCAGATCCCAAACCGCTGCAACATTTAAGGCTTCATGAAAATCACCTTCACTTGTTCCGCCTTCGCCAGTAAATGCCAATGAAACTTTAAGTGCTGAGCCTGTCGAAGCATTTAGTTTGTACGCCAATGCAACACCATCTGCAATGGCCAACTGCGGACCAAGATGTGATATCATTCCGCAGATAAAATGTTCTTTACTCCCAAAGTGAAAACTTCTTTCCCTTCCTTTGCTGTAACCATGTTTACTACCCTGCCATTGCATGAACAATTTTTGCAAAGGCATTTTGCGTGAAGTAAACACACCGAGATTCCGATGCAAAGGCATTATCCATTCGTCGGGCTGTAAAGCAAGGGTGGCACCCACTGAGATAGCTTCCTGCCCAATGCCGCTGAACCATTTTGAGATCTTTCCCTGCCGCAATAACACCAGCATCTTTTCCTCAATCATCCTTGGGAAAAGTAAGTTTTTGTAGAGATTGATCAACTCCTCATCTGGAAGATCTTTACGGTTGAAATGCATATTGCGAATTTCAACTATTCAGCGTAAAAAACAAGATGGATTTATGTTAACAATAAAAAACGAGAGAATTGAAAGGACAGAAAATCGTGAGAATTGAAGGTAAGAGGTGAAAAGTGAGATGTGAAAGTTCTCATCCCGCAATTGCGGGGTTCGCCGTCTCACGGTTATAAAGTCCATTTCTTTTCCAGCTTTTGAAGTATGGTTGATACAACAGAAAGTAAAAGGCCGAAAATAAATGCCCACAAAAAGCCATCTATTTTAATTCCCGAAACAAATTTATCTGCCAACAGGATTATCAAAACATTTATCACTAAAAGAAAAAGACCAAGCGTAATAATAGTAAGCGGAAGGGTTAAAATAATAAGCAAAGGCTTAACGATGGCATTAAGCACTGCCAGCACCAGTGCAAAAATGATTGCTGTGCTAAATGTATCTATAGTTACATGTGGCTTTAATAATATTGACAATACATACACCACTACAGCGGTAATAAGTAAATTGATAATCCATCTCATAGTTAATAATTTAAACAGAAAGCTACTTTAAATTACTACCAATTCAAAAAATTCTTCAGGAACAAAATATTTATTTGCCAGTTGCTGAAGTTCTTCCGCAGTAATATTTTTTATGGCATTCATTGCATCATAAAAATAATTTTCATCCAGATTATTAAGAATAAGATTTTTCCAACGGTTAATAATATGAAAAGGACCATCGAGATCGCCAAGGTTACTGCCCATCATGTAATTTTTAACCAATAGCAATTCTTCTTCGTCCACCAGTTCTGCCTTTAATAGATCCATCTCTTTATATACCTCTTTAATGGTTGCTTCACAAACATCTTTACCGGCTTCGGTACTTATCATCCATGCGGTTTGCTGAATATGATTTTGAATGTAACTGCTTATACCATACGTGTAGCCTTTTTCTTCCCTGATATTTGCCATAAGCCTTGATCCGAAAAAACCACCAAACAATGTATTTAATATTGTCACTTTTTTAAAATCAGGATGGTGACGATTGGGGAAGGGGCGTGCAATGCGTATGGCTCCCTGAACACCCTTAGGATCATTGGTTACCCTGAAATTTTTTTGTCCCTCGGGAACAGGAATATTTTCATGAGACACTACAGGTTCGTTGAAATTAAGATCCCCAAAATGAATATTTAATTGCTCTTCAAAATCAGCAGGTAATTTTCCTGCAGCAAATAAAATACACTTGCCTTTCAGGTAATGCTCTTTATAAAAATCTCTGAGTTGATTTACTGTTAGTGCATCATACGCCTCTACAGTAGTGAATTTTCCATAAGGATGTTCTTTGCTATAAATATATTTATCTATTAAACGGTTGGCAACAAAATCACTTTTTTGTAAGTTAACCGAAAGCTGTTGCTTACTGTTTTGTACCAATATCTCCAGTTCCTGTTCGGGAAATATTGCATCGGTTAATATCTCACGAATAACCGGTAACAATTGATGTAAATACTTTGAAAGGCAATGCAGTGTTAGCGTTGCCGTTTCATTATGGCATGCACGATTTAAATAAGCGCCATAGTATTCAAAGTGCTCGTTTACCTGGAAAGCGGTTTTTGTAGAAGTGCCGTTCTTTAATAAATTATTAGTTACGGCAGCCACCAAATTTTGTTTCTCGTAACAGTTGCCGGCATAAAAAACAAACTCAAGCATCATCACTTCTTCCACACCGGCATTGATGGCATACACAGGTGCATTGTTTTTTAATACAATTTTTTCGTAGGGTTTTAGTACGAGATTAAGATCAACTGCATCTTTTATTGGCGG
>JBKJSX010000066.1:0-20722 GCA_046594375.1 Chitinophagaceae bacterium | reverse complement strand
AAAATCGTTGATGAAAAATTAAGGCATATCAACCAACTGGCTAAAAAGAACAATGATCTATTTCAATTATGGTTTTTAGATGCTTATCGAGAAAATTTTTATAATGATAATCCGTTTGACATTTCGGAAAAAGAATATAGCATATCTGAATTGCTTGCAAAATCCAATGGCAATACTACTGCACAATATAGAAAATTCTTAAATCTTGAACTTCTTAAAGAAAAAGATGAAATTAAAACTTCAACTTCTCAGCCAAAATTTTCAATAGAAAAACAACTTTTAATGCTTCATTTTTTAGGCATTTTTGATAAAATAGATCACATAGAAACAGATACAAAAAAGGCGGAATTTTTAAAATATCTAATTGGCAAAAATCATCAGGATACGAGAACTCTTTTACCTATTGTAAGAAGTTTAATTTCTCCCCTTGAGAAACATGAGAAACAAAAAGCAATCAAGTATCTTAAAGAGATTTCAAATATTTTTGAAGAGTTTAAAATGATGGAAATTGTAAAAACTATCTCACAAAAAGTAAATAAGATTAACAAAAAGTTGGAAGCAACCAACTAAGTTTTGTAGCCTACAACTTTTCCCCTACAACCAAATATTCAATACATTTTTGTTGCTCATTAAAACAAATTAAAATGAGCAAAATATTTTTAGACGGAAGTACCGTCGAAAGCTTTTTAAAGCAAATCGGTCAGTTGATTGACAAGAAAGTTAATCTTAAAGTAGATCATTCCCCAAAAGTAAACAAGTCGAAATTTCTTACAAGAAAAGAAGTTGCTGCACTACTCAAAATTTCTCTACCAACACTTAATGAATTAAGCAAGTCCGGGCAATTAAAATCCTATAAAATAGGGAGTAAAGTTCTTTATAAAATTCATGAAGTTGAGGACTCTGTTAGAGAAAGAAATTTTACTAAATCCAAAAGAAGAACATTATTCTCATGAAACATAAAAATGATTATTCAGTAATTGTCTTTTTTGAAAACATCACACCTAAGAGATGGACGTTTGTTCACACTATTGATAGTTTTGTTGATCTACTTAACCGGGAGCATTCTGGATGGGAATACATGAATGTTTATGAAAGACGTACAAGAAAATTTCTGAAACGAATTTATAAAGGAGGATTAATCCCGAAGTTTCTATAATTTTTTTTTTAACCTTTAAAAAGACCTTTAATAACCTTTAATAATGGTTTTAATACTACTACAACAATTTCGAAATTTATGTTAGTTAAAAATACTTTTGGATGCTCTGTAATTCCTAATCCTAAACTGTTAAATCCTGATTGGCTTAATGAATTTAGAGGATCATCACTGGACAGAAAACCGCAGGTGAAAAAATCGGCAGCTAAAGAAAAAGATAAAGAGACTAAAGAAAAACAATTAAGGTCTTTATCTCAAAGAACAAAATCAAAAATCAGAAGAAAGATATTATCGTTTTCCGGCTTGTATAAAAAACTTTCCTTTTTAACACTCACTTTTGTAAACAAAGTTGACGATGTAATGGCATTAAAAATTTTAGGTCAGTTTCTGGATACTGTAAAGAAACAGGATAAAAACTTTCAATATTTATGGGTAGCGGAGCGCCAAACAAAAAATGTAGTTTTTGAAGGAAATGTTCACTTTCATTTGATCACAAACAAATATTGGAAAATTGAAAAGCTTTGGAAATACTGGATAGATGTGCAAAGAAAAAATGGTGTTATCGTTAGAGATGAAAATTTTAAGCCGTCATCAGCATTTGATGCAAAAGGAATTACATCAAAAAACACAAAAGGGGTTATAAGTTACGTTACTAAATATGTAACAAAAAACGAAAGTCAATTCAGGTTTCAACCTTGGAATTGTTCCAAAAAGATTTCTCAACTCTATACTTCTTATTATTCAGATTTTAGTATTATAAAGCAATTAGAAAAATTAGAAGAAGAAGACTTTATAAAAATTAAAAGACACAAAGAAGACTTTTGTAATATTTTAATTTACCCATACAATAAAACTACTAATCACTTTTGCGATAAGGTGCATGAAAAAAATAAAAGCATCTGGCATTCAGAACCATAAAAAGCATCTTGTAGTTTAACTATGAGCTCCACGAGATGTACTGACTACCAGTTACAATCGTAACCATCTGCAGATTCACTGAATTCAAATTTCTTTTTATCTCTGGTTCTTGTATAAATTACATATACAACATTCGCACTTTGATCTACCTCGTATTTTCCAGTTATTTTACCATTTACAACTTCATTATAATAAGTATAATCAGTTCCATGAGCAGCACCTTTGGTATACTCGTAATTAGATTTTATATATTTTAATTTTATTTTTTTCTGCTGCCCTTTATAGATTACATAAATATCTTTTCTGGACTGCTCAAAAACACCTATAATTTTAATGGTGATTTGTCCATTACTTGAATGCAAACAAATTTGTGCATTGGTAATGGTATGCTCAAAGAATACAAACAATAATATTAAAATTGGCTTCACTATTTATTTATTTTTTTGTTCAGTAACACAACTTCTTAACATACTCATTTCGTAACTAAATTGATAAGTAAGCCAAGCTATCACAGCGCTTTTTTGTCCACCTGTCATTGATTCTATATCGTTGTAAAAACTTCGCCATCCATAGCTTTCTTTATCTCGCAGGTTTACCGCAGGTATTGCATAATAATTTAATCCACTACCAAAAGTGGCATTTGAATTTGTTTTTAAGATAGTTCCACCAATTGAACTGTCAGACCTCATTAATATGTATGCACGAATGGTAATATCTCCGCTGACATATTTAGGCATTTCTGTTATTGAATAACCTCTTTTTAAATCATTTCCTTTCTCCTCTATTTCTCTAAATCCGCTTTTCATGTAATTGTATTCAGGTTGTGTTGTGGCTTGTGAAAAACTAATTGTTGGCATAATAAGCATTAGTAATAATAGTGTTTTCATGTTTATTTTTTTATTTAAAGTTTATTAAAGGAAAGCTATTTATGTATATGTTTTTCTTTCTCTAAGTAAAATATTCAAATGACTTCAAAACTGGTACTATTTATAGATATTCTTTATACTACTTGTCCCCTATTTTGTCCCCTTGAAATTAAAAAGCCTTGAAAGTCAATACTATCAAGGCTTTTAAAAATTAAGAGTACCCGGGAACGGAGTTGAACCGTCACGACCATTACTGATCACGGGATTTTAAGTCCCGCGTGTCTACCAGTTCCACCACCCGGGTGACACTAAAAAAAATCCCGTCTGCCATAAGGCTAACGGGACCTTGAGCGGAAGACCGGGCTCGAACCGGCCACCCCGACCTTGGCAAGGTCGTGCTCTACCAAATGAGCTACTTCCGCAATTTTTTTATAAGAACTGAGGCCATCCCCGACCTTGGCCCCCCAACGGCGAGATGCTCTACCATCCCGATGACTATCGGGAGAGCTACTTCCGCAATTATTTTATAAGAACTTAGGCTATCCGACCTTGGTCCCGCCAACAGCGGGATGCTCTACCATTCCGATAACTATGGGGCGAGCTACTTCCGCAAAAATATAAGAGCTTTTCTCCTCTTAAGTTACTATTATTTTAGAACTAAAATTGGACGGCAAAAATAGCCATTGCAAACTATTTATGCAAAATTTATTTGTACTTGGGATTATACAAAGTGTTTTCAGGAACATTTACTTCAGGATGCCCTTTATAATGATGACGATACAAACCGTAGCAGCCGCCGGTTAAAAAAGCAATCAACAAAAATACCTGGCAGTAAAATATAAATCTTGAAGATGAAACCCAGTTATGGGCAAAATCTTTATGAGTATTATCTAAAACTTCTTCTTGTTCCATCTTTTAAATTTTGCAGTGCAAAAATAACAGATAGATATTAAACAATATCTTTTGTTGTAACAATTTCTGAAAATGTTTTTTTCTTCTTTACAAAGTATTGCCATATCAATAATCCTCTATAAACACCAAATGGTTTTAACTTTTTAGCTTTAGGCAATTTTTTATTTTTTTCAAAAAACAGCCAGCGTAAATAATCAAGATGCGCTTTAAAAACAGCAGTAATTGCTTTGCCGTTTCCGGCAAACAATTCTTTTAATGCAAATATCTCATTCAATGATATCCGGAAAGGTATTTTCCATAAAGCCTGGGCAGCGGGTAAATTCTTTGTCATCATGATAAGATTATTCCTGAAGTTCAGGTACACTTTTCTCTTATCTCCCACCGGTAAAGTACCGCCACCAACATGAAATATAATTGAGCGGGGCTGTACAAATATTTTGTTGCCTGCAAGTTGCAGCCGCCAGCAAAGATCGATCTCTTCCTGGTGGGCAAAAAAGTATTCATCAAATCCCCCTGCTGAGTGAAAGGCTTCGGCTCTTACAAATAAACATGCACCGGTAGCCCAAAAAATTTGTTGAACCGTGTCATATTGCCCGCTATCAGTTTCGCAAACATCAAACACTCTTCCTCTTGCAAACGGGTAACCATAACTATCTATCCAGCCACCACATGCGCCTGCATATTCAAATTTTTTTTTATCATGATAACTTAACACTTTAGGCTGGCATGCAGCAATTAAACTGTCTGATTGCATTAATTCTATAACAGGTTCTATCCATCCGGGCATCACTTCTACATCATTATTCAACAAAACATAATAATCAGCAGTTACATATTTTAATGCATCATTATACCCTTTTGCAAAACCATTGTTCACACCACTTTTTATTATTTGTACCTGCGGATATTTTTCAAGAAAAGAAATCGAATCATCCGTGGAGCCATTATCTGCAACAACAACGGAATAATTATTATAGGTGGATAAAAAAATAAAGGGAAGAAATTCTTCAAGCATTTTTTTCCCGTTCCAGTTAAGAATTACAATAGCTACTGATGGCAAAGATGACACTGCTTAAAGATTTTAGCAATAATAACACAAACATAAAAGATTTTGATTTTTAGATTTTAGAATTAGATTTGATGAATAACCGCCTTAATGATCCGTCAGTTATTTAATTGGAGAACAGGTATAACCCTTATAGCAGTTGCTATAGTAACAGGAACTATCTTTTATTCAAATTTTCTCGCAAAGAAAATTGCCACAGAAGAAAGAAGTAAAGTAAATGTTTGGGTGCAGGCATTAAAAACAAGGGCTGACACGAAGGAGTCTACCGCATTGGATCTTACCACTACAATTACATCAGAAAACACTGATATACCCATTATTGAAACAGATGAAAATGATAATCCTCTTGGTGGCGGATTAAACCTTGACACCCTTAAAATAAAGTCTGATTCAAATTATCTTAAAAAAACAGTAACTAAATTTAAAAATCTACATCCGCCAATAATTGTAGAAGTAAGCAAAGATCCCCTTATTGTTAACCGCTATTATTATGGCGACTCAGTGCTGCTAAAGGAGGTGAGATATTACCCGCTTATCCAGCTTTTTATTGTTGCCCTTTTTATTTTTATTATCCTTTATTCAATTTCTGTTCGCAATAAATCTACGCAAAACCAGGTGTGGGCGGGCATGGCTAAAGAAACTGCCCACCAGTTGGGTACGCCGCTCTCTTCTTTGCAGGGCTGGGTAGAAATGCTGAAAGAAAAAGATGCTGATACAACAATAGCCGCTGAAATGGAAAAAGATGTTGACAGGTTAAAGCTAATAAGCGATCGCTTTGGTAAAATAGGAAGCGCACCCAAACTGGAAGAAAAAAATATTGTTGAGCAAATAAAAAATATGGTTGCTTATATTAAAAGAAGATCTACTGACAAAGTAAATTTTACAGTTGACACAGCAGGTAATGAAGTGATCATCGCAAAAATTTCCGGACCATTGTTCGACTGGGTTATTGAAAATCTTTTGAAGAATGCATTAGACGCCATGGAAGGCAAAGGATCTATAAACATCAAAATAAAAATTGAAAAAGAGGATATCATTATTGATGTAACCGATACCGGCAAAGGGATCAGCACTAAAAATTTAAATAAAGTTTTTAAGCCCGGCTTTACTACAAAAAAACGTGGTTGGGGATTAGGTCTGTCACTTTCAAAAAGAATAATTGAGCAATATCATAAAGGGCATTTAATAGTAAAACATTCTGAACCCGGCAAAGGCACAACGTTTAGAATTTTTTTGAGGGCTTAACCCCTCTTATCCTTCGGTAAACTCAGAAAGTAACACCATAAAGAAGAGGCTTGCAAATCCACAAATGGGATGTAACAAAAACAAATTATTTTTGCCATCCAATGGGCTATTGACTTAATGACTATTGACTTAATTATCATGCCCAGGTGGCGAAATTGGTAGACGCACTACCTTGAGGTGGTAGCGCTGGAAACGGCGTGCTGGTTCGAATCCAGTCTTGGGCACACAACCACTTATTATGAGTGGTTTTTTTATGCTTCAAAACTGCGGTAATAATAGTGTTTTATAATGGCATTAATCATTATTGGTACTTTATAAATTATAAAAATAAGCCGCATTCAATGCGAAGAATTTATGCTGCTCATCTTTTGAAAAGGAAGAAAAATAATTCTCTGCGATATCAACTGTTTCCTTGTAAGATGCAGCTATTAAACATACCGGCCAATCGCTGCCAAACATTATTCTATTCATTCCAAAAGCTTCAACCACCACATCCATGTAAGGCTTAAAATCTTCCTTTTGCCAACTTTTCCAGTTTGCCTCTGTTACCATGCCCGATATTTTGCAGTACACATTTTCAAGCTTTGCAAGTGCTTCTATATCTTTTTTCCAATCATTTATTTCCTTCTCTTTTATAGCGGGCTTCGCTAAATGATCTATAACAAATAGTTGATCGGGAAATGAAGAAACAAATAATGGTATATACTTTAACTGATCAGGAAAGATGAGAATATCGTAAGTAAAGTTATACCGCTTTAAAAGTTTTATACCATTCATAAAAGCTGGTTGCAACATCAGGTCCCGTTGCAGTTCGCTCTGCAAAACATGTCGAAAACCTTTCATCTTTTTAAACCTGCTGTAGTGTTGCAAACGTTCTTCAATGTTAGCTGCTTGCAGATCAACCCAGCCAACTACACCTTTTATAAACTCAAAATTTTCAGCATTCTGTAAATGGAAATCATTCTCTGCTTCCGATTGATTAGATTGTACAGTAACGCAACCATCAAAATTATTTTGCTGTAATAATGGTTCTAAATTTTGCGGTAAAAAATCTTTCTGAATCACTTTCATATCATCATTGATCCAGCTATCTCTAACGGGGTCGAAATTCCAGAAATGCTGGTGTGAATCGATTCGTTTCATTATTTAAAATAGATTTATTGAACCTATTGATATTGTTCGCAGCAGTGAATCATTTAGTGACTTTTTCGCATTCCTCGATAAATAAAAAAGAGTACAAGAGTGCACGCAGTGACTGTTTTTGAGTAGTAATTAAGTAAGGCTCAAAAAAAATGAAACTCACATTTTCCACTGTATGTACATCATTAATTAAAGCTTGGATAAAAATGTAATTTAATTACAGTACCATACTAACAGGATTATCCTCTCCATCAATTCTGCTAACCACTTTATATCCCTTCCACCCAAAATATAATATCACAACAAAGCATACCAAAGGTACTGTATAGCCCAACTGAATATCACCTGTTGCATCGCTGATGTATCCAAAAATTCTTGGCATAATAGCGCCGCCAACAATAGACATTATGATCAAACTGCTGCCATATTCTGTATCGCCACCCAAATCTTTTATACCCAAAGCAAAAATGGTAGGAAACATAATTGACATAAAAAAGCATATTCCGATTACCGCATACACGGTAATCATTCCGTGCCCGTAAATGGCAACAATACACAACAAAACATTTATAGCCGCATAGATACCTAACAACTTGTTAGGCAAAATAAATTTCATTAAAAAAGTTCCGAGAAAGCGACCGATTAAAAATGCAAGACCACAACCTCCTAAAAAATCTGCGGCTTTTATTTGTTGCAGCCCCGCTGATTTTGCTGCATATAAAATGAACAGGCTGAAGACCGTTACTTGTGCACCAACATAAAAAAATTGCGCAATCACACTCCACGTTAAGTGCTTATGGCGAAACGCATGAAAAATACTTTTACTTGCTACTCCCCCTTCCTTATGCTGAATTTTTGGAAGCTTGGTAAATGCAAAAATGATAGCTAGCAACAGTAACACAGCGCCTAAAATAAAGTATGGAGTTTTTACAGTTGATGCCTCTGCAGCTAATGCAATTTTGCGTGCAGACTCCGTCATCGCATTTAATTCTAAACCAGTATAACCTTTGGTAAATATTACTCTTGCTCCAATTACAGGAGCTAAAAAAGCTGCAAGCCCGTTGAATGATTGTGCAAAGTTAAGCCGCTGTGTGCTGGTATCAGGATTTCCCAATGCACTTGCATAAGGGTTGGCAGCAGTTTCTAAAATGGTTAAGCCGCAGGCAATAACAAAAAGTGCAAACAAAAAGAAAAAATAGGATTGGGTATTTGCCGCAGGGATAAATAAAAAACACCCGATAGCAAATAATAATAACCCGGTGATGATGCCGGTTTTATAACCAAACCTTTTCATAATGTAGCCCGCAGGCAATGCCATGAGAAAGTATGCTATGAAAACAGCAGAATCTACAAGGGTTGATTGTGTAGTGGTAAGTGTAAATGATTTTTTTAAATGCGGAATTAATATAGGATCGAGATTATGAGCAAAACCCCAAAGGAAAAATAATGAGGTAATCAAAATAAAAGCGAATGCAGTTTGGTTTGGTCTGGTTTGTTTTATCATATGCGTGGGAATATAGTTTTCAAAGAAGGAGCTTTCAAAATATAAAGTATCCTGGTTTTCATTCTCTCAATTCATGCAATAGGTTTGTTTATTTTCAGCAACCCAAATTTTATGTGTTTAAACTACTCATGTTTTAAATTAACAAGAAACACACTCAACATGTTTGCGCATTGTTCATCAAAATAAAAGATCAATTTACAACTGAAATATCTTATCCATTAATATCCACTTTTCATTTGGCTTTGCCCAGGGAATGGACTGCTGAAATTTCCACATTAGTTTTTCCCATTCCTGCACTTTGATGTTAGTTGAGTCCATAGAGGCTTTACGGTCAAAGCTAAAATCATCTTCTGTATCCATTATCATAAAAAGGCGGTTGCCGGTGCGGTAAATTTCCATATTGGTAATACCGGAACCAGTGATGCTTTTTTTTATTTCGGGCCAGCCATTTTCTTTTTTGTGCCAATGCTCATACTCCGCAATTAATGCAGGGTCATCAACAAGATCGAGGGCTAAACAAAATCTTTTCATAATAATTTTTTATAGATAATTGGGGGGCATTTTTTACGGTGAGCTTTAAACCAGTGGTATCAAGTGCTGTAGCGCATCGAATGATTAAATCTTAATCAACCGTAATATTACAATTTTAAAATATACTGTTTTGTATCGGGGTTCCATCAAGCCCGGTTATTGCGCCGCCGGAAGTTGCGTTGCCTGAAATATTTACGATCTTGATATTTTTTACAATGGGGAAAATTTTGCAAGGCGGCCTAACGGTGCCAACCATACGCCACGCCATGTTGAAATCAAAAACCATTCTTGCATCTTTTATTACAATGGCAAAACCCAAAGAGATCGCAAATCTTATTTTGGATTTGTGTTCCAATCAAGCATCTCACTTATGATATCCTTATCTTTCCTGGATAATTACGATAGACAAAAGAATTTTTTTGCAATTTACTCAGAACAAAAATTTGTTATTAATTATTGAATGATATGGATCTTCAATTAAAAGATAAAGTAATAATTGTAACCGGCGGCGCAAAAGGTATTGGTGAAGGAATTGTGAGGGTACTGGCCGGAGAAGGTGCTATACCTGTTATTGTTGGCAGAAATGAGACAAATAATTTAAAATTATTAAATGAATTAAAATCTCATCATGAGATTTTTCAGGTAGCTGCTGAATTAAATGTTCCTGAGGAAAGTGAAAAAGCTGTAAAAGCTGTTATTGAAAAATATGGACGCATACATGGGCTTGTAAATAATGCAGGTCAAAATGATGGTGTAGGATTAGAGCATGGAAACTATGAAGGCTTTATGCAAAGCCTCCATAAAAATATTGTTCATTATTATTTGATGGCTCATTTTGCATTACCTGAATTAATAAAAACCAAAGGATCAATTGTAAACATAATTTCTAAAACCGCCGAAACTGGTCAAGGCAATACTTCTGCTTATGCAGCTGCCAATGGTGGACGAAATGCATTAACAAGAGAATGGGCTGTTGAGCTTTTAAAATATAGCATAAGAGTTAATGCAATTGTTGTCGCAGAATCCTGGACACCGCAATATGAAAAGTGGATAACCACTTTATCTAATCCAGAAGAAAAATTAAAAGAGATTACTGCAAAAATCCCCCTGAACAACAGGATGACAACGCCGGAAGAAATTGCGAATATGACTGTATTTCTTTTATCACAAAGATCAAGTCATACAACAGGCCAATTGATACATGTTGATGGAGGATATGTGCATTTGGACAGAGCCTTAATTAATGCTTAACCTATCCAACCAACACAAGTACTTAGCTGCCCCGAAGTGTCTAAACAAAATCTTTTCATAAAAATAATTTTTGAATTTATTCCGGTGTAATATCACAATAATGAGTATCCGCCTATCCATAAATATTAGAGACCAATAATGAAATAATAACTACGAAGTATGGCTTATAAACTTTAGACACTTAACAATGAAGAGAACAAATTTAAATGCTTAAAGAAGTTTCCTGTTGACCTGGATTATCCGCAAATTTTCTTTTACGCATATATATTATTAACCCGGTAAAAGCTATGATTAGAAAGATAGGGATGAGTAAAGTTGCATTTATAATTTCGGGTCCGGCTGCCTTTTTTGCAGTATTTAAAACATCAGACATCTCACTTCCGGGAGGAGCATTTGTATATGCAGAAAGTTCGCTTCCCGCAGGCAGTTTATTTCCCAGGAGTCTGTCGTAATACCCACCCATAAACATCATATAAACAGACACTGCAAGCATACCGGCACCTCCTAATAAATTTAAACCTATCGCCCCCGTCTTAGGTAAATTTTCAGAAACAAACCCCAGCATGGTTGGCCAAAAATAACAGACACCCATACCAAAAATTACTGCTCCCACAAACAACAGATTGCCATCGGTATGCCCTAAAATATATAAGCCTGCAGCAGATAAAATTGCTGATACCAATAATACTCCTGATGGTGAAAATCTTTTTACAACAGGTTCAGCAATTCCACGGCCTATAACCATAACGCCTGTTTCAATAGTAAGCAGTAAAATAGCATTATCAGAAACGTTTCTTAACAGTACATCAATCCATTGCCCGGTAAATAATTCTGTTATGGCTGTACCAAGCATACACACTAACATAAAAATATATAACGGGGTTAACAGGGAACGATACATTTGCCGGGTTGAAACACCAGCCGCAACTCTTTCTGTAACCGGAAAATTAAGCCTCGAAAAAAGGTAACCATACACCAGTGTTGGTATGGCCATTACTGCAACCTGAACCTGCCAGCCAATACCCAACTTATCAAAAAAGTAAACGATCAAAGTGCCAATTAAAATACCTCCGGGAAACCATAAGTGAAAATGGTTAAGCTTAGTAGTTTTATTGCTTGGATAAATAGAAATTACTAAAGGATTACACGCTGCTTCTACTGTACCATTGGCAAGACCTATAAATAAAGTTGAAATAAACAGGCTCCAAAAACCACCTGCAAAAATGGTAAGAACAATACCAATAAGATGCAAAATAAAAGCCGTAACAAGTAAGCGTTTCATGCCTAAAGCATCTACAAGCATGCCACCAATTATAACCGCAAGCGGAAAGCCCCAAAATGCAGTTGCCGAAATAGTTGCTAACTCAGATGCATCTAATTTAAACTCAACTCCAAGACGGTTCAAAATTCCTGCACGGATACCAAACGAAAGAGAGGTTACTAAAAGTGACAGGCAGCTTGCGACAAATAATTGTTTTTTGTTTATGGATTTCATAATGTGCAGTGTTTGGTTTTTGTTACGGGTTTATAATATTATAGCGCAAAAAATAATTCAGCAGATGCATTACACAGTAGGTATGTGGAGATATTGCTAACATTCAATTTTGAAATATACAGTTTACCACTTAAACTGCAAGGGTATACATGGTTATATTTTACCAGTCTTGGGCACATAAGCACTTTCTGAAGTTGGTTTTTTTTATGCCTGCAACTCAATTAAAACACTGATTCAAAAATTAATCTACCATGCATAAAATCTTTTACATAATTTTCATTTATTTAAATTCTATTCAATCGGGGGAATTAATCGCACAGAGAGGGTAAAAAATATTTTAAAATATAATATGCAAACTATCACAACATCCAACCAGTCTGTAAAAGGTGGCTATAATCTTTTTGGTATTTCTTTAATAGCAGCCCTTGCAGGATTTATTTTCGGGTTCGATACCGTTGTTATCTCAGGGGCTAATCTTCCGATCAAAATGTTATGGCATACATCTCCATGGTTTCATGGTTTTTTTATAATGTCCATGGCATTGTGGGGAACAGTTGCAGGTTCTGTTTTTGGAGGCATCCCCACGCAAAAGTTTGGAAGAAAAAAAGTGTTGCTATGGATTGGCGTATTGTTCAGTGTGTCGGCTCTTGGCTCAGCATTGGCAACGGGGCCCTACATGTTTTCATTCTTTCGTTTTATTGGTGGATTGGGAATTGGTGTTTCATCAGTAGCTGCTCCAACTTACATCTCAGAAATTTCTACGCCCAAAACAAGAGGCAGGCTTGGGGCTATGTACCAGTTTAATATTGTGTTCGGGATATTGATCGCATTCTTATCCAATTATTTTTTTAAAGGGATGGGTGGTGAAAATGACTGGCGCTGGATGTTGGGTGTAATGACGATACCTGCATTGATTTACACGGTAATGGTTTTTAGAATTCCTGAAAGTCCACGCTGGCTTATTTCAATTAAAAAAGATTTAGTGACTGCTAAAGAAGTTTTGTTAAGGCTTGGCGTTACCAATGCAGATGAAGAAATTGCTTCCATTGTTGCCAGTAACGAACATGAATCAAGGCTGGGCAAAACTTCAAACTTTTTTAGCTCGAAATATAAAACAATAATATGGCTGGCATTTATGGTTGCATTTTTCAATCAATGGTCGGGCATTAATTTTATTTTATATTATGCTCCTGAAATTTTGGAAAGAGCCGGACTCGCTGCCAAAGATTCTTTGCTCAACTCAATTGCAATTGGCGGAACTAATCTTCTGTTTACATTTGTTGGCTTGTATTTAATTGACCGTGCCGGCAGAAAAACATTGCTTGTAATTGGTTCAATAGGATACATTGTAAGTCTTTCATTAGTTGCCTGGTCATTTTATTCCGGTGCAAGTGCAGGTTTCCTGTTGTTGTTTTTATTGATATTTATTGCATCACACGCTGTAGGGCAGGGCGCTGTTATCTGGGTATTTATTTCCGAAATATTTCCCAATAAAATCAGGGCAACAGGGCAATCCTTCGGCGCAAGTATTCACTGGGTTTTTGCTGCAGTAATCACATTAATTACGCCTGCTTTTTTAGATGCGGACAATGGAATTTTTAAAGATAATCCCTGGCCCATCTTTGCCTTTTTTGCATTTATGATGGTGTTGCAATTGATCTGGGTAGTAACAAAAGTTCCTGAAACAAAAGGCGTATCGTTAGAGGATCTGGAAAAAAGGCTTGTAAAAGAATAACCTGCAACCAAATTGAAAAGCAAATTGATATTATAAAAATTCCCAAAGTCCTCTTTAAGGATTTAGGGGCTTTACTTCGTAATCATGACAGACAAAAATTCAACGTTTAAAAAAGTAGCCGAAATGCTACAGCAGAAAAGCTTTGCAGTTATTAATAAAGATGATGCCCGTCCATGGGGAGGCTTTTTCGTAATTGATGAGGCTAATGCTCCTGAATTCATTGCACATTATTTTCCCGGCGAAAACATTGATGAATTAAAGATCACAGAAAAGATAAGTCCAAAGATTTTATTGGTTGCCCCGCATGCAAGATTAAGCTGGCAATATCATTATCGCCGTGCGGAAATTTGGAGATGCGTTGAAGGCCCTGTTGCTGTTGCTACCAGTGATGATGATGAAGAAAAAGAAAAGCAGGTATTACATAGCGGCGGTATCATCAGGTTAAAACAAGGCGAGCGCCATCGTTTGATAGGTCTTGATACATGGGGGATAGTTGCAGAGATATGGCAACATATTGATGTAGATAATCCAAGCAACGAAGATGATATTGTAAGAGTACAGGATGATTTTGGTAGATAAGTGTTGGAGAATAATTGTTCAGTCCCGGCAAAGGGCAATAGTATCTTTGCTATATTATAAAACGTTATGACGAATAATATTAAATGCCCCAAGTGCGGCCATACTTTTGCTTTAGGTGAAGCAGAAGTAGAAGAATATAAAAAAGAACTGCGGAAAGCAATGCAGGATTATAAAATCAAAAAAGATTCAGAAATAAAATTACGTGAAGAAGAATTTGAAAGAGAAAAAGTACAGATCCAATCCACCACACAAAAAAAGATAACAGAAGAGCTGCTGCAAAAAATGAGGTCGCTTGAAGACGATTCAAATCAAAAAAGTTTGCAGCTTCAGTTATTCCAAAAAAAGGAGCTTGATCTTTTAAGAGAAAAAAGTGAACTGGAAGAGAAACAAAAATCAATGGAGTATGAAATAGAAAAGCGTGTACTTGAAAGCAAAAAAAGTGTAGAACAAAAAACTTTGCAACAGGCTAATGAAAAATTTGACCTTGAAAGAAAGGAATTTGAAATTCAAATGAGCCAGCAGAAAAAACTCATTGAAGAAATGAATAAAAAAGCCAACCAGGGATCTATGCAAACACAGGGAGAGGCACAGGAACATTTAATTGAAGAAATATTACAACATACATTTCCTTACGATGTTATTTGTGAAGTTGCAAAAGGAAAAAAAGGTGCAGATTGTATTTTATGCATCAAGAATAAGTTTGGAAATGATTGCGGTAAAATTCTTTTTGAAAGCAAAAGAACTTCCAACTGGGGTAAAGACTGGATAGATAAATTAAAACAGGATGCAGTTAATGCAGGAGTTGATGTTGCGGTGTTGGTTACACAGGTTTTACCTGATAGCATGACAGAACGTTTTGAATATAAAGATGGTATTTGGATATGCAGTTTTACTGACATTAAATTATTAACTGCATCATTAAGAGAAGGGATAATTCATGTGTACAATGTTTCAAAAAAACACGAGGGCAAAGGAGATAAAGTTCAGATGCTGTATGAATATATGACGAGCAATGAATTCTCATCTCAATGGAGAAATATAAGGGCTGTGTTTAAAAATATGCAATCCTCTATCCAACGGGAAAGAGAGGTAATGGAAAAACTTTGGAAGAACAGGGAGAAGCAATTAGACAGGGCGCTTCTGAATTCAGATCATATCATCGGATCCATTGAAGGTATTGCCGGAAAAGATTCAATTGATATTGATAAACTGGATTTCGATACTGACATTTTATTAGAAAATTGATTTTGTAGCAACCCAAGCCAAACACAAACCATCAAAAAACTTATAATGAGTTTGTAAAGAAGCTTGTTCTTCTTTTATAAATTCACAGTTAATTATTCCTTCACCATAGTTTAACTCAATTGGTTTTAAATGAATATCACCTTTAAAATCCACCCCTTCTTTTCCATACCATTTAAAAACCGCTTCCTTACAACACCAAAAAAGAGTCAGCAATTGTAATTCACCATTCACCATTGAACATTGACCATTGACTAATTCAAGCTCCTCAACTCTTAAAAATTTATGCTTCACTTTTTCAACTTTAGTTGTCACCAGTTCAATATCAATACCAACACGATGATCTTTGCTAACGATCACAGCGGCATAATCACCGCAATGCGAAATAGAAAAATGAAATTCTTCATTAGGCAAAAATGGTTTTCTTGTATCAGCGATCTCAATTAAATGATAGGGAAAATCAGGATAAAGATGCTGCAATAAATACCTGCCTGCAAGGTGTTGCAACTGTTTGTGGGGATGGGTAATATCCCTGTGTAATGGCACTTTCTTGAGAAAAAAATTCTTTTCTTCAGCTATATGCCAAATAGCTATTTTTGCAAAATCATTAATATGCTCATAGAACACAGGCATCTTTGTAACTTTAAATTTAGAATTGCAGTTTATGATTAATTAATCAATCATCACAATAATAGTTTTTAATGATCCTCTCCGACCAGCGAATTCTTGAAGAAATACAAAAGGAAACTATAAAAATTCAGCCATATAACCGGGAATGTTTGGGCAGCAATAGTTACGATGTTCATTTATCAAAACATCTTGCTACCTATAAAGACAAAACTTTAGACGCAAAAAAACATAATGAGATAAACCACTTCGAAATTCCTGACGAAGGTTTTGTTTTACTCCCCGGAGAATTGTACTTAGGTGTTACAGAAGAATATACTGAGACACATGTTCACGTTCCCTTTCTGGAAGGCAAATCCTCTACAGGCCGCCTTGGAATTGACATACATGCAACTGCAGGAAAAGGTGATGTAGGTTTTTGCGGCAACTGGACATTGGAAATTAGCTGCAAAATTCCTGTACGCATTTACAAAGGAATGCCCATTGGCCAACTGATATACTTCCCTGTTGATGGTGAAGTTGAAGTAAAATATAATTCAAAGAAAGATGCTAAATACAGCGGTCAACCTGATCGCCCGGTAGAAAGTATGATGTGGAAGAACAAATTTTAATTGCCTAAATAGTGAGAGTATACGGTGTTTAAATTTTGAATTGATTTCTTTTTCTTAAAGCATTACGCTATCCTCCTGCAGCTTCTATATTTTCCCATACTTTTTATAAAATGCAATAAGGTCTGCAATTACTTCATCATAACTTGTCATTCCTTTTGGCTGCTGGTTAGCTCTTAAATAATTACCGTAAGCCCAGCGAACAACAGGCTCCAATGGATTTTTATAACGTTGCAAAAATTTCCGCCATTCTTTAATATCTGCTTTGACTTCCGGCAGTAATTGTTTTGCATAATCTTTTGCAGCAACTGAATCAACAAAAAATAATTGCCTGTTAGCGTATATAAAAAGATCAAGATAAGCGGAATAATGAAAGAGCGTGTCAGTGGATGACGTTGCCGCAAGGTACCCTACAAAATTGGCTTCTTCTTCTTTTGCATAACCAAGCTGGTGGGCAATTTCGTGAGATGTTGTGTAGGGCAAAATAAATTTAGGTACCAAAGTGTTTACCTGTGCTTCCCCTGTAAAAGGATTATAATAACCTGTAAACCCAAAATAATTTCCGAATAGACCAAACATTGTTCTTTTTACTGACCTTGGTTTATAAGAAAGAAAAGAATATTTAGCTTCAGTTTGCCTATAACATTCAAAAGCTCTTTTAAATAAATCTTTATTAGCTGGATAAGCAACATGCTGATTTACTAATGCCTGTTTACTCTCATTCACTTTTTCTAAAAGAAGTTTTTCTATTATCTTAAGATAGATAGTATCTCCTTTGGAAACCTTCAAATTCAATTGTACTGCAATGTTTTTACGATTATAATTTATACCCCAAAAAATATTGAAAATGATATAAACAAACATACCAATGATAACCAGCTTATAAACTGTATTTGGTAACCATTTTCTGTTGAGTTTTCTCTTTAAAAGCTTTGCTGAAAACCTCCACACCTTCCAAATAAACCAAATAATCACGAGCAGGTATAAAATATCGCCAACACTAAATGGCATCCACCCGAAAATTATTCTTAAAAAAGAAGAGAATACGATGTATGCTTCAGTAGAATAAAGACCTTCAACCCACTGAGAATTGGCTGAAAATATCTTGATCAGAATAATTACAAGTAATAAACCGCCAATCCAAACCCATCTTCGTTTTCTAACTTTAGTGCTTACCTTCATAAAAAGGTAAAGATAATAGCATATAACAAACTTCAATTTCAGTCGCTTTTTATAACTATAAATACTTACCTTTGCCCCCCTTAAAATTGTGATATGGGAAACCGGCGTGAATATGATATTGCGTTTGTAGGATTGAAGCCCGGCTTGCATGAATATCAATACGAGGTGGATGATAAGTTCTTTCAGGAGTATAAGCAGGCAGACTTTTCCAACTGCAGAGCCAGGATCAAATTAACGCTTGAAAAGAATACATCTTTTATGATGTTGAAATTTGAAGTGGGAGGTATTGTAGATGTAGTTTGCGACCGTTGCGGAAATAACCTGGGTATGGATCTTTGGGATGAGTTCAACATGGTTGTAAAAGTGGTTGAAAATCCTGATGAGATGAATGCGACAGAAGAAGACCCGGACATTTATTACATCTCCAGAACTGAAAGCCATCTTAGAATTGCGGATTGGATATTTGAATTTGTTACGCTAAGCATACCAATGCAAAGAAGTTGCAAGGAGGAAGAAATAGGCGGACCACAGTGCAACAAAGAGGTTTTAGAAATGCTCAAAAAGATGGAAGATTTTGATAGAGGAAACAACCCTTTATCACAAGGACTTGAAAAATTTAGAAAAAACATAAATTAATTATATTAAAATTTAGGTTATGCCAAATCCCAAACGCCGACATAGTCAGCAAAGAAGTGCAAAGAGAAGAACACATTATAAAGCAGATGCTCCAACATTAAGCGTGGATAAAACAACTAATGAAACGCATGTTCGCCACCGTGCACATGTAAGCGAAGGAAAGCTTTATTACAAAGGGAAAGTTGTTGCAGAAAAAGCGCCGACAAAAATAGGGGTATAAAATTCTGCTTCTATAAATTTATTGCAAGATCAAAGTTTGATTAACTTGCTGACGTTTGTGTTATCACAAACGTTTTTGTTTTTATCAAATGAAAGAATAGATGAAGATCGCATTAGATATGATGGGTGGCGATTTTGCTCCGCTGGAAGCTATAAAAGGTATTGAAGTATATCTGCAAAATAAAAACCCTGATACTACCTTACTGCTTATCGGAGATGAACCTGCGATAAAACAATTACTCGACCGCCATAATATTCCTACAAACGATCTTTCAATCATTCATGCGTCGCAGGTTATTGAAATGCATGAGCATCCTACAAAAGCATTAAAAGAAAAAAAACATTCTTCAATAGCTATTGGTTTTCATTTGCTGGCAACTGACAAAGCTGAAGCGTTCATTAGCGCAGGCAATACTGGTGCAATGATGGTGGGATCATTGTTTAGCATTAAAGCAATTGAAGGTGTGTTGCGGCCCACAATTGGCGCTTATTTGCCAAGAGAAGATGGAGGGCTTGGATTACTTGTTGATGTGGGTTTGAATGCTGATTGCAGGCCGGAAAATTTATCGCAGTTTGCATTGCTCGGCTCTTTGTTTGCAAAGCATATTTTAAATTTTGATAACCCCCGTGTTGGTCTTATTAATTTGGGAGCAGAAGAAGGCAAAGGGAATATTTTAACCCAGGCTGCCTATGCCCTGCTGAAACAAAATAAGCAGATAAATTTTATTGGTAACGTTGAAGGACGCGATCTTTTAACAGGCAAAGCAGAAGTAATGGTTTGTGAAGGCTTTACCGGCAATGTGCTTTTAAAATTTGCAGAATCTATTTATGATATTGTAAAGCGACGTGAGATTGATGATGAACATTTCAACCGTTTTAATTTTGAAATATATGGTGGTGTACCTGTGCTTGGTGTAAACAAGCCTGTGATAATCGGTCATGGAATATCACATGCTATTGCTTTTAAAAATATGATATTGATAGCTGAAAAAATGTTGCAGAAAGATCTTATAGGAAAGATTAGAAGCAGTTTAAAAGAGTTGACTTAAAGGATTTATTTTTAATTTAATCAATGATCCATGATTTATGCAAAAGCTGAAATTGTATTCCTTTTGTGCTTACATTTTTTTTTAAATTAACATAAACAAAATATGCTGAAACAAATTTTCATTGCCGTAATAATACTGTTAGCTATGTCGTGCAGGGATAAAAGATTCCGTGATGAAAAAGCTATATCCATAGTTAAGCAATGTATTGAACAACATGGTGGGAAAAGTTACGGCCACGTGGATGTTTCTTTCGAATTTCGACAATTCAGGGTACATCTAAAACAAAATGGAGGTAATTTCCTTTATGAGAGAACTTCAAAGGATTCGCTGAATTCTGAATTGCATGATATGCTTACTAACGAAACTTTTACAAGGGAAGTAGATGGGAAAAAGCAGGACCTGGCGCAAAAAGAATCTGATAAATACAGAGAGGGATTAAATGCTATTGCCTATTTTGCCTTACTGCCCTATAAACTTTCAGATCCTGCAGTAAACCTGAAATATTCAGGCGAAATTACTATTGAAAATAAAAAGTATGATAAGATTGCAGTTTCATTTGAAGAAACAGGTGGCGGTAATGACCATCAGGATGAATTCTGTTACTGGATTAATCAAAGCGCTCATACGTTAGATTATTTAGCTTACTCGAAAGGCGGTTTAAGGTTTAGAAAGTCCACAAAAAGAGAAAAGGTGGACGGAGTTATTTTTCAGGATTATGAAAACTATGAATCAGAGGATAGCACTCTTTCTATTTTTAAATTTGA
>JBKJSX010000261.1:0-2730 GCA_046594375.1 Chitinophagaceae bacterium | reverse complement strand
ATTTAATTGTGAATAGGAAGTTAGCGTAAATATATTTCCATCACAATAATTTTGTCCCTGGCGAATAGTGTATTTAGTAAACTGGCTGGCAGTTACGCCTCCATGCAAATTTTTAAGCAGAGAAGTATTTTCTTTTGTGCAGGAAAACAAGACGAATAATAAGCCTGAAAGGCAGATAATGTTTTTCATAGGTAGAGGTAAGTTATTTAACAGGCATTAAAGGCTTTACAATTTGATAGCGCAGATAATGCTAATTTTACAGATATAAAAACGCAGAAAAGTGCCGGATATTGTTCAGCTGTTACCAGAAAATATTGCCAACCAGATTGCTGCAGGAGAAGTTATCCAAAGGCCAGCCAGCGCCGTTAAGGAGTTGCTGGAAAATGGAGTGGATGCAGAAGCATCAGAAATAAAACTTTTTGTAAATGATGCAGGCAAAGCTCTTATCCAGGTTATTGATAACGGGCAGGGAATGAGCGAAACCGATGCCCGTATGTGCTTTGAACGTCATGCCACTTCAAAAATTACAAATATTGAAGACCTGTTTCATATAAAGACGATGGGCTTTCGTGGAGAAGCGCTGGCTAGTATTGCAGGCGTTTCCCAGGTAGAACTAAAAACAAAAAGGGCTGAAGATATTACAGGCACATATATTGAAATTGAAAACAGTGTTGTAAAAACGCAGCAACCAATCGCATTACAGCAGGGCACTTCCATCAGCATGAAGAATTTGTTTTTTAATGTTCCCGCACGCAGGAATTTTTTAAAAAGCAATGCTTCTGAATTAAGACATATTGTTGATGAATTCATAAGGGTTGCGATGGCTTTCCCCGGGATATTTTTTTCGCTCACTTCCAACGGGCAACAGGTTTTTCATTTAGAAAAAGGGACATTAAAACAACGCATCGTACAGATACTTGGAAATAATTATGCAGCCAAGTTAGTAAGTGTGCAGGAGGAAACCGACTACATGAATATTTATGGATTTGTTGGTAAACCTGAGACGGCAAAAAAAACAAGAGGTGATCAATATTTTTTTGTGAACAACCGCTTTATAAAAAGTGCCTATCTCAATCACGCCGTGATGAATGCTTTTAGTGATATGATCGCCAAAGACAGTTTCCCGATGTACACTTTGTTCATTGATCTTGATCCGTCACGACTTGATATAAATGTACATCCCACAAAGCAGGAAATAAAATTTGAAGACGAAAGGATAATTTATGCTTTTGTTCAATCGGCAGTAAAACATTCACTGGCGCAATTTAGTGTTACCCCAACATTGGATTTTGATCTTGATGTTTCTATTCATCAGTCAGATGCTGTTAGCAAACCTTTTACTGATGATAAAAGATCGGCAGCAACTTCTTCTTCTTTGTATAAAACATTTACACAAAAACACCAGGCGCATTTTATAGAAAGTAAGAGTGATCTTAAACATTGGCAAAGTAATTTGGATAATGACAATAATGAGAGCATTGTAGGTAATGAAAAAGAAATTGATAGCCGTGAAGATTCGAAAAGTAATAAGATTGAATTTGCTGGACAGCCATTTCAAAAAAAGGAAGACAAAAAGCCAACAGGAAATAATTTTTTACAATTACACAATACATTTATCATCGGTGAAAACAGAAATGGATTTATTGCCATCCACCAGCAGAATGCACATGAAAGAATTTTGTATGAAAGATTTTTAAACGCAATAAAAGGCAAGCCCATAGCCACGCAGCGAAGCCTCTTTCCGGCAACAATAGAATTAGCACCTGCCGATACAATTTTATTAACTGAATTATTAGATGACCTTAAATTATTGGGCTATCTGGTTGAACCTTTTGGTAACAATACTTTCGTGATACAGGGATCACCCGCTGATGTGATACAGGGAAATGAAAAAGCAACACTTGAAAAAATGCTCGATCAGTATAAGCATTTTAGCAGCGATATCAAATTTAACAAGCGTGAGAAACTGCTCCGCTCAATGGCCTGGCAGCAATCAGTAAAATCCGCTACAGTATTAGATCATAAAGAAATGGAATCTCTGATCAATGATCTTTTTGAATGCGAAACCTCCAACTCTACACCCAACGGGAAGCCCACTTATCTCGAATTTAAAAAAGACGAATTAGATAAAATGTTTGACAGATAAGATTATATTTATCTTCTACTTTATTTATTATAACCAAAACTATCCAACATGCAAAAGACAATTAAATTTAGCGCTGTTTTTTATTTGTGTTTTATCAGCATTGCTGCAAATGCACAGATGGAAAAAAATGAACAAACTGAGAAACAGCCAGTATCAGAAAAAAAGAATATTTTAAAGATCAACTTGCCTGCATTGGCATTTAAAAACATTTCAGTGGAATATGAGAGACAGGTAGGTAAAAAAATTTCCGTATCTGTAAATGTTCATACTATTCCTTTTGGCAGCCTGCCCTTTCAAAGCACATTTAAAAGCCTGACTGATAATTCTGATGTGAAGTACGATCAGTTTAAACTTGGGAGCTTTGGGGTAGTTCCGGAAGTAAGATTTTATCTGAGTAAAAAAGGGGCGATGCATGGTTTTTATATTGGGCCATTTGTTAGTATTTCAAATTATAAAATGGAGCTGCCTCTTAGTTATACGAGTGGCACCATAACTAAAACAGGGATTTTTGATGGAACACTAAATGCAGTTACAGGAGGCATTCAATTTGGCACTCAATTTAGTTTAGGTAAAAATGTTGTGTT
>JBKJSX010000029.1:0-7036 GCA_046594375.1 Chitinophagaceae bacterium | reverse complement strand
ACGCCGGAAAGCCTGCATTTATTATTAGCACAAAAAAATTATCCTGAAGTTTTTAAATCGCTTAAAATAATTGCTGTTGATGAATGGCACGAATTGCTGGGAAGCAAAAGAGGCGTGCAGGTAGAGTTGGCGATTTCACGCCTGGTGGCGTTAAATAAAATTTCAACAAGTGAATTTAAATTACAATTATGGGGAATAAGCGCCACCATCGGTAACCTGCTGCAGGCAAAAGAAGTTTTGCTTTCTCCGCTCGCAAAGAAAGGTGTGATCATTACCGCAGATGTAAAAAAGAAAATTGAAATTGAATCTATTTTGCCTGATGAGATAGAAAAATATCCCTGGGCCGGTCATCTCGGAATAAAACTCGTTGATAAAGTATTACCGATAATTGAGCAAAGTACCACCACACTTATTTTTATAAACACGAGAGGAATGAGTGAAAGATGGTACCAGGAAATATTAAATGCCAATCCTGATCTCGCCGGCGTTATTGCTTTACATCATGGAAGTATTGAATACGACCTGCGCATGTGGGTAGAAGAAAATTTACATACAGGTAAAATGAAAGCTGTTGTATGCACGGCCAGTCTTGATCTGGGTGTTGATTTTCGACCAGTGGAAACTGTTATACAAGTTGGTTCTCCAAAAGGCGTTGCCAGGTTTTTGCAACGTGCCGGCAGAAGTGGCCACCAGCCAAACGCAACAAGCAAAATTTATTTTCTGCCAACACATTCCCTGGAGTTGGTAGAAGCCGCCGCATTAAAAGAAGCAACCAAACAAAATTTAATTGAAAGCCGGGAGCCAAGAATTTTATGTTTTGATGTTTTAATACAATATCTCTCAACCATTGCCATCAGTGATGGATTTTTTCCTTCAGAAATTTTAAAAGAAATTCAATCAACATTTTGTTACCGCGAAATAAGAGAAAATGAATGGCAGCAAATTTTACATTTTATAACCGCCGGTGGTGTAGCCTTACAACAATATGATGACTTTAAAAAAATAGAAATAATTGACGGGCTTTATAAAATAAATAATCGCCGCGTGGCAATGCGGCATCGTATGCACATTGGTACTATCGTAAGTGATGCCATGATGAAGGTAAAATTTTTGAGCGGGGGATACATTGGAGTTATTGAAGAATTTTTTATTTCCAGATTGAAAGAAGGAAGTGTTTTTGCCTTGGCTGGAAGAAATCTTGAGTTCATTATGATAAAAGATATGACCGTAATTGTAAAAAAATCTAATTCTCAAAAACCCATTGTACCAAGCTGGAACGGTGGAAGGATGCCGCTTTCTGCAAATCTTGGATTTATGCTGCGGCAAAAATTTGAAGAAGCAGCAACAACAGTTACCGGCAAAAAGAAAAAATCAAAAGATATTGAACTGGAAGTTTTAAAACCGCTTTTTGAATTGCAGCAATATCTTTCGCACATACCTAAAAAAAATGAATTGCTAATTGAGCACATTGAAACAAAAGACGGTTTTCATCTTTTTGTGTTTCCTTTTGAGGGACGGTTGGTGCATGAAGCCATGGCAGCGGTTTTAGCCTATCGCATCAGCAAAATTACCCCGATAACTTTTTCGTTTGCCATGAATGATTACGGCTTTGAATTATTGAGTGACCAGCCCATACCGGTTGATGATGCAAACGTGTACGAACTATTTTCTCCTAACGACCTATTTAGCGATATTCATAAAAGCATGAACAGTACAGAAATGGCACGTAGGAAATTCCGCGACATTGCAACAATCGGCGGTTTAATTTTCCAGGGATATCCAGGGGAACAAAAAAAGGCCAGGCACCTGCAGGCATCGGCTTCACTTCTGTTTAATGTTTTTGTAGAATACGATCCAAAAAATCTTTTATTAAAACAGGCTTACAATGAAGTGATGGAACAACAAATGGAAGAAGAAAGGTTAAGAGGAATGCTGCAGCGTATTCAACAAAATAAGATCATAATAACTTTCCCAAAAAGACTCACTCCATTTTGTTTCCCTATAAAAGTTGACAGCATGCGTGAAGATCTTTCTTCAGAAAAACTGGAAGACCGCGTAAGAAGAATGCAGCTGCAATTGGAAAAATAAAGCCCCCTCTAAATCTCCCCCGTTAGGGGAGACTTGCTAACCCACAAGCCAGTATATTTATCTTTAATTTCTTAATAGATCCCACTAATAAATTACTAATAATAAAATGTCTTCTCCATATAAATTTATTCTTAAAGATCAAACACTTTGGCTTTCTCCCGATCGCTGTATTTTTTGGGAAGAAGAAAAAGCATTAATACTCTCTGATCTGCATCTTGGAAAATCCGGGCATTTCAGAAAATCAGGTATCGGTGTGCCACAAAGTGTTTTTATAGAAGATCTGCAAAGATTATTTGCGCAGGTACAGTTTTTTAAACCAACACAATTGTTAATTGTTGGCGACATGTTTCACAGCCATGCAAATAAGGAAATGGATATGTTTCTTAAATGGAGAAATGACTTGCCACGACTGCGTTTCAGGCTTATCAGGGGCAACCATGATATTCTGGCAAAAAAATTTTATAAACAGGCTGATATAGAATTAATAAAACAAAAGTTGTCTGTTGAAAATTTTTGCTTTACGCATGACATCAATGAAACCTGTGAAGAAGAAAGCGAAAATACCAACTTCACTTTTTCAGGACATGTGCATCCCGGTATTAGTATGAGTGGTGTTGGCAAACAGGCATTAAATTTTCCATGTTTTTATTTTACAAAAGAGTATGCAATACTTCCGGCATTCAGCCGCTTTACCGGTACTTATAAAATAAAACCAAAGTCAACAGATAAAGTATTTGTGCTGGTTGAAAATAAAATTGTGAAACTACAGTAAGTTATCAGTTCTTAATAGTGAGCGTTAGGTATCACTTTCTAATTCCTTATTTCTAATTTTTTATTTCTTATTTCTTCTCTTCAGTTCTTTTTTTATCAATTGCAGCTCTCTTCCTGTATGCCCGCTTACTGAAGAATTTTCCTGTGCCCTTCTCATTAAATAAGGTATCACATCTTTCAGCGGTCCAAAGGGTAAATATTTACTTACAGAACAACCTGCTTTTGCAAGGTTAAAAGTTATGTTATCACTCATGCCCAGGAGTTGAGAAAAATGTAAATGAAAATGATTGAGTGGTAAACTATTTTGTTGAAGCAATTGCGTTGTATACAAATTGCTGTTTTCGTTATGAGAGGCAACGATCAAAAATAATTTGTCAATATGTTCAATACAAAATTTAATCGCATCATTATAATCTCTATCACAGCTTTCTTTGTCAGGCTGTACAGGCGATGAATATTGATTTGCAGCAGCCCGCCTTCTTTCTTTTTCCATATACGCACCGCGGACAAGCTTTACTCCTAAAATAAAATTTTTATTTTGCGCATCTGCAAAACTGTCTTTTAAAAACTGAAGACGATCATGCCTGTATAGCTGGATAGTATTGTACACAATAACTTTGGTAGTATTATATTTTTGCATCATTTGCATTGTGAGTGCATCCACGGGATCCTGAATCCATGTTTCTTCTGCATCTACCAATACGCCTACATTATTTCTTTGGGCAGCAATACAAATTTTATCAAACCGGTTTACTGCTCTTTGCCATTCTTCTTTTTCTTGTGCGTTTAAAATTTCTTCAGGTATTCTTCCCTCTACACCACTTTTATTATCTGCCGCAGCATCTAATTTTTCCAATAACTCAAACCTGATGATACCTGTAAGCTTAATGCTCATAAAAGGTACGTTTGGCTGTGTTGCCGCGTATTGAATAACTTTTACAAACTCCGCAGCAGCATTATCAAAATTCTGCTCACCTACTTTTCCTTCTACCCCATAATCTAAAATTACCTGCACATTATATTGAGATAATTTATCAGCAACTTTTGCAGTTTCCTGTAAAGATTCTCCTCCAACAAATTGTTTAAAGATGGTATTGCGCAGCAAACCATTTATCGGCAAATTAGCCTTCATTGCCCATGGTGTAAAACGTGTTCCAACTTTTACCAGCCAACCCAAATCCATTGCATAAAAAAGAAAATTGGCTTTTTTTAATTCTTTATTTGTTTTATAAGCAAATGCAGATTCGGTGTTTTCAAATGATATCATTCTAAAAATTTGGAAACCGAAATTCACTCATAGAAATTTAATAACCAAAAGAAGTTTGTTGATACTAATTACTAATATCTTATTACTTCACTTGGTTATCTTTGCTTAAAAAATTTATGGAGGGTAAAAAAATTGCAGAGAGTTTGATAATAATGACTGAACTGGTATTGCCAAACGATACCAATACTTTTGGCAATTTAATGGGCGGTAGGTTGATGTACTGGATGGATATAGGCGCTGCTCTTGCTGCCACAAAACATTGTTGTGCTCCCGTGGTTACTGCTTCTGTTGATAATATTTCCTTTACAAATCCTATCAAATTGGGCAATGTTGTGCACATTGAAGCCAAAGTTACAAGGGCTTTTAGCAGCAGTATGGAAATTCATTTAAATGTTTGGGGCGAAGATATTTTACGCCAACATAAATACAAAAGCAATGAAGCTTACTACACATTTGTAGCACTTGATCCGCATGGAAAACCCAAAGCCGTTCCTACAGCAGAAGCAGAAACAGAAGAAGAAAAAAGATTGTACGAAGGTGCTCTACGCCGCCGCCAGATTAGGTTGATATTAGGAGGGAAAATGAAACCTGAAGATGCATTGGAATTGAGAGCTTACTTTAGTTGATAGAATTTTGCTCAATAACCTGTTCCTTTGGCTTCCACATAAATTTTTTGCTTTGCTCAATAGCATCCATCACCTGCGCAAGAATTACTTCCATGCTATCATCATAATTAATTTGCAGAGGCTCTTTAAATCGTACACTTAACAACGAACCTTTCTTTTTTAATTTTAATCCTGTTTTATTAAAGGCACGCCAAAATCCGTTTATCACAACCGGTATCACAATGGGTTTATTATTTTTTATAATAAATGCAGTTCCTTTTCTTCCAGGGGCAAATGGTTTGGTAGTTCCCTGCGGAAATGTGATCACCCAGTTATTTTCCAATGCACGTGCAATGTTGCGTGTATCCCCTGGGTTCAATCCTTTTCTAACTTCTTTCGTATCCTTGTTCCATGTACGCTTTACAGTTATGCATCCCGCCATTCTAAAAAAACGACTGATAAAACTTCCCCTCATCGTTTCTTCTGCTGCAACAAAATACACACGTGTAAAAGGATTTAAAAGATAAAAAGGAATGCCCAGCCTGTTTTGCTTACCCCATTTTACTGCGCTAAAAATGTAAAGGAATGTGATAACATCAGCAAAATAAGTCTGATGATTGCTTACAAATAAAACATTTTTTTTAGGGAGGTTCTCTAAATTCTCAGTGCCTGATATCTTTAATTTATTGATGATAGCAAGCCCTGGATAACTAAATATCCCGACAATAAAATAAATAATAGATTTTACAACTTTGGTTTGTTGCAAACTCTCAATCCATCGCTTCATGATAAATTATTTAGCTAACAATCGGTATGCAATTTAGGGATTAACCTATGAAATAAGGAATAAGGAATTTTAAATAAGAAACAAGAAAGTTATAGAGAATAAAAAATTTGATACCCGTATAGCGCTTCTACTTCCTCATTCCTCATTTCTCATTGCATATTTCTTATTATTTATAGCCATTTTCAATACTTTTTTACCTGTTTTTAGTTACCTTTGCCCTCCCAATTTAAAACCGTTGGGATTTATAAAATGAGTAACGATATTATTAACCAAAATGCTGATGAACAGAATTCTGATAACACTCAGGATACAGCAATACCAAATGCATCTGTTGAGGCTTCTGAACAAACTTCACAAACCGAAACTTCACAAACTGAAACTTCACAAACTGAAACTTCACAAACTGAAACTTCAGAAATCGCTACAGCGGAACACCCCGCTGCAGAAAAGAAAGAACCATTTGCTCCTCCAGCTCAAACACCCCATGATGATTTTGACTGGACTGTTGACAAGCGTAATGTAACAAGTTATACCAAAGAGGAGAAAGACAAGTATGATCATGTTTATGAAAATACTTTTAAGCAGATCAATGATGGCGAAATGATCAATGGCATCGTGGTTGGTTTAACAAAAACTGACGTGGTGGTAAACATCGGTTTTAAAAGTGACGGACTTGTTTCGTTAAACGAATTCCGTGACATGCCAAATCTTAAAGTAGGTGATGAAGTAGAAGTGCTTGTTGCTGAAAAAGAAGACCGGGAAGGCAATCTTCATCTTAGCCGTAAGCAGGCCCGCACTACCCGTGCATGGCAACGTATTGTTGAGATGCATAAGACTGGCGAAATTGTTACCGGTACTGTTACCAGCAAAACCAAAGGCGGTCTTATCGTTGATGTTTTTGGAATGGAAACATTTTTACCGGGATCTCAAATTGATGTTAAGCCTGTTACTGATTACGATCAGTTTGTTGGTAAGACAATGGAATTTAAAGTTGTAAAAATAAATGAGACAATCAAGAATGCAGTTGTATCTCACAAGGCATTAATTGAAAGTGATATTGAACAACAGCGTGCTGAAATTATGGGCAAGCTGGAGAAAGGACAAGTGTTGGAAGGAACTATCAAGAACATTACTGACTTTGGTGCATTCCTTGACCTTGGCGGCTTAGACGGATTGTTGTACATCACTGACATCAGTTGGGGACGTATAAATCATCCGACAGAAGTTTTAAAACTTGATCAGAAACTGAATGTTGTTGTTCTTGATTTTGATGATGACAAAAAACGTATCAGCTTAGGCTTGAAACAATTGACTCCTCATCCTTGGGATACACTTGCAGAAAATCTGAAAGAAGGTGAGAACGTAAAAGTTAAAGTAGTTAACATCGAAGATTACGGTGCTTTCCTTGAAATCATGCCGGGTGTAGAAGGACTGGTGCACGTAAGTGAAATTACCTGGGCCAACACTCCTATTAATGCTAAAGAATTCTTCAAATTAAATGATGAGTACGAAGCTAAA
>JBKJSX010000111.1:0-8670 GCA_046594375.1 Chitinophagaceae bacterium | reverse complement strand
TTTGCCGAAATTAAATATTAACCCTAAAATAATTTTAATCTTATGTCAACCCAAAAGCAGTCTGCAAAAGGACTCCGGTTTCCCCGTCACTTTACAAAACAAGGATCTTCACCATACAACATGTTTGAATACGATTACCGTACATCGGTAATTAAGAACATTACGGGTGAGGTTGTTTTTCAAATGGATAATGTAGAAGTACCAAAACAATGGAGCCAGATAGCTACAGATATTTTGGCGCAAAAATATTTTCGTAAAGCAGGTGTGCCGCAGGCTGACGGAACAACGGGAAGAGAAACTTCAGTTAAGCAGGTTGCTCATCGCCTTGCACATTGCTGGCGTGTTTGGGGTGAACGATATAATTATTTTGCATCGCAACAGGATGCACAAATATTTTATGAAGAATTAGTGTATGGAATTTTAAACCAGTCATGCGTTCCTAATTCTCCGCAATGGTTCAATACAGGTTTGCATGAAGTATATGGCATAAAAGGAAAACCGCAGGGACATTATTATGTTGATGAAATTGATGGTCAATTAAAAAAATCTACATCAGCGTATGAGCGCCCGCAACCACATGCATGTTTTATTTTAAGTGTTGAAGATGATCTTGTGAACGAAGGAGGAATAATGGATCTGTTGGTTAGAGAAGCAAGAATATTTAAATACGGAAGTGGTGTGGGAACAAACTTCTCCAGCATACGTGGCGAAGGTGAAAAATTAAGCGGGGGTGGTACATCAAGCGGCTTGATGAGTTTCTTAAAAATCGGCGACAGGGCAGCAGGTGCAATAAAAAGCGGTGGCACTACAAGGCGTGCAGCTAAAATGGTTTGTCTTGATCTTGATCATCCCGAAATTGAAACTTTTGTAAACTGGAAAGTTGAAGAAGAAAAGAAAGTAGCTGCATTAATTGCTGCAGGTTATCCCAGCGATTATGAAGGTGAAGCATACAAAACAGTTAGCGGACAAAACAGCAACAACTCTGTAAGAATTCCGAATGAATTTTTTCATGCGTTGGAAGCAGATGGTGATTGGGAATTGAAGGCAAGAAGTGATGGAAGAACAATGAAAAAAATAACAGCCAATTCACTGTGGGATAAAATTACCAATGCTGCTTGGAACTGTGCTGATCCGGGAACACAATATAATACTACGATCAACGAATGGCATACATGCCCCGAAGGCGGACAAATTAGAGCCAGCAATCCATGCAGTGAGTACATGTTCCTTGACAATACGGCGTGTAATCTTGCATCAGTAAATCTTCGCAAATTTTTTAATGAAGATGATAATAGTTTTGATGTTACCGGCTTTGAATATACTGTAAGGCTTTGGACAACAGTGTTGGAAGTTTCTGTGCTGATGGCACAATTTCCAAGCAAAGAAGTTGCACAGCTTTCTTATGACTACAGAACGCTTGGTTTAGGTTATGCAAACCTGGGAAGCATGTTAATGGTTAGTGGCATTGCTTACGATAGCGAAGATGCCCGCGGAATTGCAGGCGCTATAACAGCGATCATGACAGGCGTTGCCTACAAAACATCTGCAGAACTTGCTGAGCATTTAGGAACATTTAAACGGTACGAAGAAAATAAAAATCACATGCTTCGTGTTATGCGCAACCATCGTGCTGCTGCATACGATGCAATGGATGCATATGATGGAATTGAAATAAAACCACAAGGCATCAACGCAAAATATTGTCCGGATTATTTATTGAAGGCTGCAACAAAAGCATGGGATGATGCAGTGATGATGGGAGAAAAATTTGGTTACCGCAATGCACAAACTACTGTTATTGCACCAACCGGAACAATAGGTTTGGTGATGGATTGTGATACTACAGGTGTTGAACCTGACTTTGCTTTGGTTAAATTTAAAAAGCTAAGCGGCGGTGGTTATTTTAAGATCATCAATCAAAGTGTACCACAGGCTTTGCGTAATTTAAAATACAGTGAAAAGCAAATTGACCGCATAGTTAATTATGCAAAAGGTCATGCAACACTAAAAACTTCTCCGCACATAAATGATAAAAGTTTAGGAGATAAAGGATTTCTTGCTGAAGAAATAAAAAAACTGGAAGAGAGTCTTGCATCGGCATTCGATATCGCATTTGTATTTAATGTTTTTAATCTTGGCGAAGAATGTTTACAGCGCTTAGGATTTATAAAAGAGCAATACAACAATTTTGAATGGAACTTTTTAGAAGCACTTGGTTTTACCGAAGAACAAATTGAAGAAGCCAACGAATACATCTGCGGAACAATGACCATAGAAGGCGCACCCTATTTAAAAGAAGAACATCTTTCCGTTTTTGATTGCGCAAATAAATGCGGGCAGAAAGGTGAAAGGTATATTCATTTTACAGGACACATAAAGATGATGGCAGCAGCACAACCTTTCATCAGCGGAGCGATTTCAAAAACAATTAATCTTCCGAACGAAGCAACAATTGAACAAATAGCTGAAGCTTACAAACTAAGCTGGGAGCTGGGTTTAAAGGCTTGCGCATTGTATAGGGATGGTTCTAAACTGTCACAGCCATTAAGCAACAAAAGTGATAAGAAGAAAAAGGCAATTGACAATGAGCATCCCGATAGCCATCGGGAAGTAACGGGCAATGAATCACGAATTGTTGACATGAGCACACTTACTGTTGAAGATCTTTTGGAAGAAGTAAATAAAAGAGTGCAGAATAGTGCTGATACTGCTTTAAAACGCCAGCTCGCAATGATAGTTGAGCGCAGGGCATTGCCGGCAAAGAGAAGAGGCTTTACACAAAAAGCAAAAATAAACGGGCAGGCATTATTCTTACGAACCGGCGAATACAATGATGGAACATTAGGCGAAATTTTTATTGACATGGCTAAGGAAGGCGCCACCATGCGCAGCATGTTAAACTGTTTTGCAATATCTATTTCAATCGGCTTGCAATACGGTGTTCCGCTGGAAGAGTTTGTTGAAAAATTTGTTTTCACAAGGTTCGAGCCATCAGGTATGGTTGATCATCCGAACATTAAAACCACAACATCTATCATCGACTTTATGTTCCGCTCACTGGCGTATGAATATTTAGGAAGAAATGATTTAGTTCATGTGCTCGACAAACCCGAAGTGATGAACACTGGAAAAGAAGAATGGGATATCGAAACTCCAACCATTGGTGATCGTGTACACGAAAAGAGTGATGTAAGAGTAGTCGGAGTTTCTGCTAATGGTAACGGAAAGGCACCACAGGTAAGGGCTCACAGGATGGAATCAATAAAAAAAGTGCACAACGAAATGGATGCTGTTAACGCTGCTTCTAAAAGTATGCAAAGCGATGCGCCGCCGTGCAATACCTGCGGCCACATAACCATCCGCAGCGGTACATGTTATAAATGTTTAAATTGCGGCAACAGTATGGGTTGCAGTTAAAAAATATTAGTTTTGGTTTCAATAAGGAAGAAAGCCATAGCCTGGGGGCATGGCTTTTCTTATGCAACTATTTTGCTTAAATAATTAACTAATAGAGCAATAGTTTTTTAATAAATTCTTATTAGGTTTACTTCAATACAAACTGTTTTAAATGGCGGTCTCATGCCTAATACCAAAGCCAAACACGAAGACACGCAAAGAACCAAAAAAATAATGCTGAATCTTTATTGTTTATTCTGATATTGCCAGCTGATAAAGATCATAGACTGTAGTGAATACCATCATTTCTAAACTTCTAAAATAATAGCATTTTTGAAGAATGTAATCAGAAAGATTTAGAATTAACACAACGCAACCGCACAAAATATTAACGGCTAAACCAGCAGAGAATTATAAAATGAAAGAGGCGCTAATTTTTAGTGTTGGCTAGGTTCAGGTATAGTCCAGCCTGGATATAAGGTTTAAATCATCAGGAATTTTTTGCAGCCTACACAACTATTGTCAGAACCCGGTTCGATATTCAAACAGAATTAATAAAAAAATAAAATTTGTTTCATTCTCTAAAGAAAATTCACTTGTCAAAAACTAAACAATGAAAAAATATCTTTTAACATGCGTCATTTTGTTTGTAGCAGCATTTGTATTTGCACAACAGCCAAAAACAAAACCAAAGCCAAAAGAAAGACCTCCCACACAAAAAGAAATGAATGACATGATGAAGGAGGCGCAAAAGGAAATGGACAATATGAGCCCGGAGGACAAAAAGATGATGGATAGTATGGGTATTAAAATGCCGGATATGAAATCCATACAAAAAAGTGGTGTCACTGACGCACAACTGAAAAAAGCTTTTGAAGATGAGAGCAGGATTGTACCTGTTAAAGACGTTGCAAGGATTAAAGTTGCATTAGCAATAACGCTTTCTAATGCTGAAATGAGTGCCTACTTCAATAAAACCCACGAAGTGGTATTGAATAAATTATCACCGGGTGCAAAATCAAAAGGCGAAGAAATACTTCGGCAAACCTTAAATCTCAAATCTTCAGTTGCAAATACCGCTGTCGGCTTATGGATGGATGGAAAACCTACGCTGGCTCTTTATCTAATGGGAGCGGCCTGTAAAGCCGACCCTTCCAATACGAATGACCTGAACAACTATGCCTCTTTTTTAACCATGTGTGGGGCAGAGCAAATGGCATTACCAATTTTAAGTAATCTCAATAAACGTTACCCGCAAAACAGTACCATATTGAATAATATTGCACAAGCCTGGCTGGGCCTGGGCGATATACCAAGAGCTGAGAAATATGCCGATAGTGCCATTCGCATTTATGCTGCTCATCCGCAGGCAAATATGGCCAAATGCTTAATTGAAGAAAGTAAGGGAAATATTCCCGCAGCAATAGCAGCAGCCAAAAAAAGTATCAGCAAAGCATACAGTACCGAAAAAGAAAATAAGCTGAAAAAACTGGGTTATAATTTAAAACCGGGTGATATTAACTGGGATAGGCCCATGCCACAAGATGCAATGGGTTTGGGAAGATATACCTGGCCGGAAACACCTTTAGATGTAGAACAAAATAAAGCATTAGAATTAGGATGGAAAATATTTAAACTGGATTGCGAAGAGCAATTGGCTAAATTAAAAGCAAAACAACAGCAGGCCGAGCAGGTGTTTGAAATGGTAAACGCCAAACGTATGGCGTATATACTTAGTGAGGGCCAAAAGGGCCATTATGTACAATTGGTGCCGGGATATACGGCTAAAGCAATACAAAAGTTAGGACCCGGCGTAAATGATATGAATGGAAATATATCATTCGTATTTGCTAAAGAACTGGAACCTGTAATAAGAGCATTGGCGAATGTTGATGAATATGAAAAGTTATTGGATGAAAAACAAAGACTACTTGATAAAAAATATGAGGACCAAATAGGCGAAGGCAGGGCCAATCCCTTTGAAGCAATCTGCAACGATGAAAATGGTATACGCTCTGATTTTTTAAAATCAACGAACGGAAGTTTACAAAATGCATACAAAGGCTATTTTGCTTATGCCGCCCGCCGCACGAGCGACCTGCTGTACTATTACCAGTATACAATGTGGCCCGAACAGTTTGACCTGGTGAAAATAAATGCACAGGTTGCCTGGCTTACCATGATAAAAGATCAACGGGTATTTTTTAAAGATAAAAGTACCTGGTGCAATGCCATCCCTAAGAAGAAAGAAAAAAAAGATTCTCTGCAACAGTTTGATGATGTGCATTGTGATTATGTAAGTACCATGAACCTTGGTATATATAAGATCACTTCCAGTTGCAGCAACTTAACCGGGGAATTTAATTTTGGTGGAGTAGAGATCAACGTAAAAGATAATGTGGAAACAGGCCGTTTCTCCGGCTCGGCCATTGTAGGTGTGAGCAAAGGTATAGATGGCCCCGGCGGTATCGAAGTTGAAGGCACTATTGCTGCATTGGTAGAATGGGATAATACTGGAATTACCGATGTGGGTGCCATTGCCGGTGTATCTGCTAACGCCGGTGGGCAAACTATGGTTGGCGCTGATGTAAAAGTTACAGTAAACAGCGGCGTTAGTACCAGCGGAAAAGGGATAGGGCATTAAATAAATTATCAAAAAAATCAATTAAAAATTATGAAATACTTACTAATATTTTCCATCATTCTTTTTTCAATGGCATCATCTGCACAAGATTGCAGTAAAGAATTATTGGCTCAAAAACCCGGCACATGGAAAGCAGGACAACAGGGGTCTATTTTTAAAGTAAGCGCAGGCGATTTAGTAAAGGAAAAGGCAATAATAACCAGCATCCACAAGATGATTTCTTCGCACTATAACCCTATTGGATGTCAGGTTAGTTATAGCACTGTTTATGGTAGCAACTACCCCACTCCTGACCGACCCTGGTTATCAGACACCTACCATTATGCGATGTATATCCTTGCGTATTTATGTGACCCAAACAGTGCAGATAAATCAAAATATTATGTTTCTATTGCTACAGCCACAACAGTAAATATTACTGCAAATGCAATCTACTGGCTAAATAATTTGTATGCTGCCGACATTGCACCAGACGATTTCAGGGGGTATTTAAAATTGACAACAAGACCACAAAAAAAAGATGGCTATTATTTTATGGGTGAAGAAAAAGTAGATTACAATTCACCAATTTATGAGAACCGCTGGTTAGTAACTTACAATGACTCACTTCCGTTTTCCTATCTCACCCGTAAGGAATATTTATTAATACAAAAGAAAAGATTGGAAAAGGCAGTAAGAGAAAACCCAGGTGAAAAAGCATTTCTCGATAAATATTTTAAGAATATAAATGATTACTTATTAAAATCTGAAACGGAATTGAACCAGACAGCAATATGCATTTGGAATGATGAGGAAAGGTTTAATGGTTTTGTTGAAGAAGGTATCCGTGGTTCTTTTATTGCCGTAAAACCCAATTTAAACTACTACCACAAAAAGCTGCTCAAATCGTCTCCGCAATTTTTTACAGTGGTTTATAAAATAGCAAAAGGAGATCCTGTAATGGTAGATAATATTGAAGCTATAAAAAAAGCGGTTGATTTTACAACATTGAAAAATATGCTGGGCAAATAAAACTAACTCCAAAAATTTTATTATGAAAAAAATAATTCTTCCTCTCTGTTTCTGCCTTTATGCAGCAACTTCTATGGCACAGGAAATCCCCCGTAAATTACTTGAAGACAGTGTCATCGGATGGATGAAGGTCTATCACTTCAAAGGCGTTAAAGAACCGGTTAAAGTTGATGATAAATTTTATTCTGCAGCGCAGTTATCTATCTGCGATTCTTTTGCTAACTGGATACAGTCAAGCTATATACCAAGAGGTGGTTTGGGCGATGTAAAGAAATCGGTTACTGAAAAATTAGGTCCTTATAACCAGCATACAGCAGCACTGCCACAGCGTTACGGCGCTTATTCCACTACTTATTTTTTTCTTAAATATAATACTGCCCGAAAATTTGTTCCTGCAAACAACTTAGGTGTTAACTGGGCAGTAATGGCGAATGGCGTGCCAACAGATTGGGCTATCCGTGATATTTGCACACCCACTCAGTTTTATTTCACCCTGCCTTCTTTTGAAGAATCATCAAATGCCGAAGGAGTGAAAAAACAACACGACCTGACAAAGAGTACAAACCTGAAGCCCTTCATCAGTTTTTGGGTGAAAAGCGTAGAATCCGGTGGAGGAACGGATTATGTTTTGTTATGCAAAGACAACAAGTCACCCTTTATAAAATTAACGAAAGGCGAATACCTGCAAATAGTGGAAACTGCCTTACCAAATGTTTATCAGCGGGAAAAAAAGAAAATTTATGAAGCGAATCCGGGTAATCAAAAGAGCATAGATTATTTTATGAAATATTTAGATGATAAAAATGAAAAAAGTATAGGCAATTTAAAAAGCACCAAAGAAAAATATAAAAATCGCCTGGGTGAACCTGCACTGACCAATGCACAGCCCTCCATCATTGATTTGCAAAACGGAAGGGATGTATTCAGCAATGGCTATTTAACTGACCCGGAATCAACATCTGGCAGAGTGCCTGTTTATAAAATTGACCCATCAATGGCTGAGCTTTGTAAAAAGGATAAACCCCAATGGATATTGGTTAGCTGGTGGTGGGCTGCCAATGATCCTGTAGAAAAACACCTGCATGAATCCATCATCAACAATTTTAATTTTGACTATGTCTATAATTTCTTCTTTAACCCCGAGAAAGTAAAAGGTCAACCTTATAAACCACTTCTTTCTCCTTCCTACAAAGAAGCAGTGGTAGTTACTGAAGCATCAGAAGCCAGCAAAAAAAATAATACCGATAAAAATATTTTTTTCTTTGAAGATTTTTCTATCACAGGTGTTGGCAAAATACCAATTGGCTGGAAATCAAAATTAAATTCCGCCGGCAAAACTTGTATTGTTGCAAAACTTGAAGGAGAATCAGGCAACTGGGCTGAATTGGCTGGTCAAGAAGTAATGCCCGTTCAAATTAAAAAGCCCTTTCCGCAAAACTTTACTCTTTCTTTTGATGTAGCAGTACCACAAAATTTTACCTGGGGAGCAAAAGGATTATATTTTAAATTGTCAAAAGAAACATCGCCGGGCAATGCTGAGTCTTATCTGAATCTTAAGCTGCGTCCGGGTTTTGATGGAAAAGACGGAGAAGCGGTAATTGAAGCAAAATTTCCTTCGC
>JBKJSX010000200.1:0-4489 GCA_046594375.1 Chitinophagaceae bacterium | reverse complement strand
CATCAATGGTTGTTTCAAAATTCTTTTTATCTAACATAGTATTGCCAATAGCTGAGTCTGCAGAATTTATAATTGAATTATTTATTGTTGAATCACTTTCTTTCTCATCTAATGAAGTTGAGTTATTGCAGGCAGCAAAAGATATTAATGCAACCGATATTACCATTAATGCCAGTTTATTTATTTGCATTGATTTTTTGTTTTAAAATTTATTATTCAATGAGGTTAAACAACATAATATTATTTTCTGTTTTAGAAAATTTTAGATGACTATTTTTATCGCACCGTTTATCATTTTCATTGTAAATAACTTATTTAATTTTATTTATGCATTTTAGCATTGAGCAATTTCATATAATATCCTGCCACTACGCTTCTTGCCTGAAAGCCAACCTGCTTTCCAGTCGTAGTTTCGTGCCAATCACATAATGGAACACGTGTAGGTGTACTCATGGCAAACTTATAAATGGGATCAATTAATGCATTAAAGTTTTGGGTATTATCTGCCATCGTTGCTGTCCACATTATCCAATCACTTTTAGTATATGTTTTTCGGCTATCAAGTGGCAAACCAAATTCATTTTGTTTAGTGAGATAATATTTTATTTCTTTTTCATATACTTCTTTAGGGAAAAGATTAAGATCTAAAACTTTATCCCAAACAATATTGTACTTCTGGCTCCAGGAATCATTCCTATCAAAAGTTAACGCATAATGATCACCTTTATCAGCCATAACCATCCAGCGTTTAGCCATATCTTTTGCAGTATCAGTGTATTTTTGGCCAGTAGCTTTATCGCCCAACATATTAGCGAGCATGCCGTAACAACCAATACCCACAATAGCTTTTGCTGAAAGATTGGCATTGCGTGCCAGGTGGCCTGCAAAGTCATCAGTGCATAATTGATTGGCGGGGTCAAACCCTTCTTTCATTAAATAATGTGTCCATGTAGTTAATGTTTGCCAGTGCTTCTTCGCATAATTTGCGTTGCCTTCAGCTTTAGCTATGGCACCTGCCAAAATAGTCATGTTACCAGATTCTTCTACGGGCATTCCTTCACCATAAGTTTGTCCGTTTGCAATTGGGTAAGTTCCTAAATCGTGTGCAGCAAAAGGCTGTTTCCATTTACCACTTTCACTAAAATAAAAAATACCATTTAACATGCCTTTCATCAATTCGGGATTATAAGCAACAAACAAAGGCGCTGAAGGATAAGTAACATCAACAGTGTTAATTGATCCGTTGCTGAAATTTTCTTTTGATAAAAATAAAATTTCTCCTTGTGGGCTTTGCAATAATTTATGAGCAGATATGCTTTGGCGATAGGCCAGCACACAAAGATCAGCGTAGTTTTTACCGCCTGCATTCATCAAGTCGGAGTACAGGGTTTTATTCCATTCGTCACATTTTTGCATAACATCTTTGTAATCTGTTGCAGCCTGTGCCAATTGTTTTTCAATTGTTTGATCACCATTCCTGTTCCACCAGGGTTTTAGATTCTCATGAAAATATTGAATTGAATAGATATCATCATACCCTAATAAAAAATATTGTTCTTTACTATCTGCACCTACTCTACCTAAAGAAACTGAAGTATTTAAAACAAGATTTTTACCGGCGCTTGCTGATGTATTGTTTATGTTTGAAATGAAAGAAGGTACTGCCTGTGATGCAGCGCTAATGTATTGAGAAGCCTTTGCTGAAACAGGTACAGCCACATACATGTAGCCCCAGTCGATCCGCAAATCATCGCCTTTTTTCTGTAGAACGGGTTGTTCTTTTGTTCCGGCTTTTAAAATGTTTAATTGGGATGCATTGTATTTTTGCGTAACAACTTCCTGAAACGGAGTATTGGTAGCAATGTTGGTTGATGCACCCAAATAAATATTTACATCATGCTTTTTTCCATCATTCGCTTTTACCGAATAAGTAATATAAGAAACCGGCCGTGATAAAATATCAAGGTCTTTTATTAATAATGGTGAAGTAAAGGTGAGTGTTGCATCTACAGGGCCGCAGGTAAAATCATACATGGTTTGCGTGGCATTAATGGTAACATTTTTTTGTTGAGCAATTAATACACCGTTACTTTTTTTCATTACAGGTTCATTACTTATGCCAGCATCAAGCATGGCGCCACCAACATTATTGGTAACATGAACGGCTAATACATTGTTACCTTTCTTCAGCTTTTGTTTTATAGCGTTGTCAATAGGAAAGTATTGAAACTTATTAAGCCATCCTTTGTAACTATAAATTTTCTCACCATTTAAATATACTTCTGCATCATCATCATGACTTATTTTGAGAAAAAGTTTATTATAATCAACCGTTTTTAATGTGAAGGTTCTTCTGGTCCATATATTTTTAGTTAACCACGGTGTTCCACCTTTGGATTTATTGGTTGTGTAAGGGGCTTTTCCTGTTTTCCATGATGCATCATTAAACGCAGTATTCATCCACCCATCAGACGGCTCGGTCTCAGTATATTTTGTGGTATAAGCCTGCTCATCACTTGCCGGCAAAACGGTTTCGAATGATTTGCTTTCACCACCCAGAACCCTATACGTTTTGCCATCCACTTTTATCAAACCAGTTAATTGCTGTTCGGCGCCGGTCCAGTGTTTTGTTGGCGAAGTATTTAAAGTATCCGTCATTGACCAGATACTAAAATATGGATCGTGCGATATCAACGGATACGCCGGTGCCTTATTAACCTGAGCAAATATTTGCTGCGAGCAAAATAATAAAAATAAAATTTTCAGAATTCTCATGTGTTTCATATTGATTTCTTTTTTTTATTAACTAGAATATTTTTTTTAGAACTTTTCTTAATAACATTTTCATGAAGGGTTATTGAGTAAAACCTAATCCTTACCTGTGAGAGATTTAATCAGTTTTATTTCATCCTGACTAAATGGTCTGCCATCTTTACGGAATACATCATGAAACCAAATTTTTGGCTCTGCGCCATCAGGCATTGGTGTATCCCATGCGTAAATCGTATTTGTTTTACCTGATATAAGTCCCCAGTTAATTGCGCCTATATTATTTTTTTTAAGCAATGGCATAATGTTTTCAAACCTGCTGCCTCTTGTTCTTGCCATATATTCAGTACATATTAATGGGCGGCCATATTTTTTTAGAGTGTCAATTACAACTGTATGTTCTTTTTCATCACTGTAATTGTGATAAGTTATTACATCAGAATTCTGCAATTGAAATATATTCAGGTCTGTAAGATTTTTTGCCCATACTCCTGAAGATAATGGCTGGTCAGGATTTACTTCCCTGCCCCACTTAAATATCTGGGATAATAAAAAAAGACTTTTGCTGCCATAGCCACTGTTACCAGGCTCATTATATAAATCCCAAAGAAATATTCTTTTATCATTCTTAAAAGTGGTAAGCACATCCTTTACATATTTTTCCAAAATTGCGATTACAGCCGGATGATCGTAATACAATTTACCAGGATCTCTTATCCATCCTGAATTATGAATTCCTGGCCGGGGGGCACGTTGTCTTCCGGTTGCATAATTTTCATCCCAGCAATCATCAAAAAAAACAAACATGGTTTTAATGTGATGCTTATCTGCTATGGTAAGATATTGATTAACCCGGTTTTTAAATCCTTTCGTATCAGCTTCCCAGGCTGCGTGATGCAGAAATACCCGCATGGCATTAAAGCCGATTGATTCTGCATAGCCCAATTCTTTATCAATTGAAGCAGGATCAAATGTTTCTTTCTGCCACATTTCAAGTTGGTTGATAGCCGAACTTGTGATATAATTGGAACCCCTTAGCCACCCTATGTTTGCATACCAGCTATTCGCTGTTTCCTTACCCCATACCGCTCTTTCTATTTGTGCAAATGCATTGTCGCCTAATATTGTAAGCGCCGTAAGCAGAACGAACAGAGATTTTTTAATACTACCCTTTAATTTGTTTTTTATTAGCATTTGTTATTAGGTTTAATTTAATAATTAGAAAAATAAGGGAAGATCACCCGGGGCTTAGGAATAAGATAAAGAAGTAAAGTAAAGTAAAGTAAAATAATTTGAAAATATGAGTTCAGGTTTTCCCTCTGGTCCACTTAACGATAGTGAGTTAATACGATCTCCCAAACAATGGTTGATGCAAAGAGAGTAGGTTCTTTAAACGTTACAATTGTAACATTGGTAACTCTTCTTTGTTCACACTAATTAATTCCGGCAAGTCGGTTTGTGTTTTTTCGTTTTCAACATAATACATGTCCAGATCACCTAAATTTTTGGCGTTTAATTTTCCCCTGTACGTGCAGTCAAAACGGTTTTTTATTAATTCATATGTGTTGGCTGAAATATTCACTTTTCCCGGGGTGCCATTGCTTTCCATACGGCTTGCAATGTTAACGGCACTTCCCCAAATATCGTAGGCATACTTCTTTTTTCCAACTACGCCGGCTACTACTGGTCCAACATGAATTCCAATTCTTATTTCCCATGG